>DXSD01000099.1 GCA_019410665.1 Fusobacterium sp. | reverse complement strand
AACGCTGAAAGTACTTGGAGGGAAGCCTCCTGGGAGGATAGGAACTTGCCAAGCTTTTTTTATTTTTTGTAAGTAATAGGTGACTATTCAGGTAGAAGTCAACTAAAGAAAACTCAAAGAATTGTGTAAGTTATGAAGAGAAGTTAGATTAACTCAGCGAAATCGAACGCTAAAAAATGCAATAAGTCGAAGACTTAACCCTTGCATTTTTAGTGAGATAAGCCATAGTTAATCAACTTCTTGGAATATGAAACAATTCTTAGTTTTCTTCTTAAGATGTGAAATACCTGAATAGTTACAGTAATAGTTACTAACAAAAAAGAGGTAGATACAAATTTTAAATTTTGTATCTGCCTCTTTTATAATTATTATTAGGTTAACTATATAATTTTGCCCAAATATATATTCCAACTGCAAAAACAATTCCACTAGCTATAGTTATAATACACATAAATCCCATAATATCTTTAGCTTTTAGATTAGCTACTGCTAGTGCTGGTAAAGCCCAGAATGGTTGAATCATATTTGTCCATTGATCTCCCCAAGCAATAGCCATTGCTGCAATATTCGTTGGAACTTTTAAATATTCAGCTGCATTCATAACAATAGGTGCTTGAACACTCCATTGCCCTCCCCCAGAAGGAACAAAAAAATTAACTATTCCAGCAGAGAAGAATGTAAATACAGGAAAAGTATATTGATTTGAAATATTAACAAAGAAATTTGAGATTAAACTTGCTAAGCTAACTCCAGAAGCATTAGTACATGTCATAATTGCCATAATTCCTGCATAAAAAGGATATTGTAAAATAACTCCAACTATAGAAGAAACAGAGTCTTTTAATGCATCTAAATAATGTTTTAAATTACCATGTAAAAGTATTCCTAAAAATAGTAAAATCATATTTACTGAATCTCTTCCTAAACCATTTAAAATGCTTTTTCCCTCATGTAGATAAATACTAAAATAATAGAAAATATATGACCAACCTAATAAGCAAGTCAAAAACCAAAGAATTTTACTATGTTCAATTTTATCTGCAGGAGTTTTTATTTCATATTTTTTAGGACGATACTCTTCTCCTAAAACACTACTATCAACAATAATACTATCTTTTTCACTAGGTAACATAGCAATATTTAAGAGACACATAACTATTATACATACAACAGCAGTGAGGATATTAATCGGATGAAATATAGTAGAAGTAATATCTGATTTAATAGTTTTTCCTGCAATATCGAAACCAGTAGAAATAGTAAGAGGAATAGAGCCAGATAATCCTTGATGCCAAATAATATATCCTGAATAGGCAGAAGCTATTAATAATCTATAATCAATAGTTTTTAATTTTTTAGCAATTGCCTTAGCAAGAAGAGCACCTGCAATAAGACCAAGTCCATAATTGAGCCAGCTAAAAACTGCTGAGAAAAGAACTGTTAAAACAATAGCTCGTTTGTTAGTAGTTGCATATTTTACAATTTTATTAACTAGATTATTAAAAAGTTGAGTTTTAGCAAGAGTTGAACCAAAAACAACAATACAACCAGTTTGCATAGAAAATTTTAGAAGATTCCAAAATCCATCTGAAAAGTTACCCCAGTATTTAAGAATTTCTAAAGGTGTTTGATGAGTAAAAATAACAGCTGCTATATACACTACAAAAGTAAGAATTATAGCGAAAAGAAAAGGGTCAGGTAAATATCTATCTACTAGCTTAACACAAAAATTTGTAAATTTTTTTAACATACTTCCTCCTAAAAATGAAAGGTATTAAATTCTAAAGATTTTGTATTTCAGAAATATTAAAAGAACTTGTTAATTCACTTAAAATTTTTATTCTATTTAAATTTTTAGGTAAAATAAGAGTATAAACAATCTTTTTAGAATTCTTTCCTTTTTTAAACTTTTTAACTTTAATATTGTAATGTACAAAAATTTCAAGAGTATTCTTTATGTTGATTTCCATGTCCTCATCTTCTGTATAAGTAATGATAATAGTTTTATAGATAACTTCAATTTTTTTAAGAGTTATTAGGACAATTAAAACAACAATTCCAGCAATAATAGTTAATCTATAAAATCCCCAACCTATTCCAAGACCTATGCAACCAGTAACCCAAACAGAAGCAGCAGTTGTTAGTCCTGCTATTGTTTTTTCCTCTCTGAGTATTGTACCAGCTCCAAGAAATCCAATTCCACTGATAACTTGAGCTCCCAATCTACCTAAATCAGTTTTTAAAATAAAAGCACTTTGAGGATTTTTGATTGCATAATTCAATAGATTAATTTTTAGTTCTTCTTGGATAAGAGAAATTAAAGTTGCCCCAAGGCAGACTAAAATATGTGTTCTAAATCCAGCAGCTTGATTATTACTTCCTCTTTCATAACCAATTATTCCTCCTATTATTGTGGCAAGAAATATACGAAGGATAATTACCTGAAGTGATAGTTCTATGATAGAGGATTCCATTTTAAAATCACCTCCTAATTGCATTAAAAATATTAATTATGTTAATTATGTTAATTTTAGAAATTAATTATAGCATATAAATACAAAAAAATAAAGAAATTTTAATAGAATATTTTTAACTTCAATAGAATAAAATGTGTTATAATAAGAATAAAAATGGAGTTGAAGATGAAAAAGAAAATTTTAGTAATAGATGATGAAGAACATATATTGGAGCTTTTAAAAATAAATTTAGAGTTTTCAGGGTATGAGCCTTATATTTATAATACAGGAAAAGGAGCATTAGAAAAAATAGAAGAAATTAATCCTGATTTAATTCTTCTAGATTTAATGTTACCAGAAATAGATGGAATAGAGATTTGTAAAAAAATAAGAGGAAATTCAAAATTAAATAGGATAAAATTATTAATATTAAGTGCTAAATCTGATGAAATAGATAAAATATTATGTTTGGAAATTGGTGCAGATGATTATATAACAAAGCCATTTAGTTTAAGAGAATTATTAGCAAGAATAAAAGCGATATTTAGAAGGGTTGATTTTGAATATGAAAATACAATAAAGGTAAAACAAGATGTAGAAGTTGTAGAAGATAGTATCAAAGAGAATATTATTTATTATAAAGATTTAAAAGTAGATTTAGAAAAAGGAGAAATATACAAGGGAATAACAAAATTAAACTTAACAACTAAGGAGTTTAAGTTATTTACTTTTTTATTAAATCATAAGGGAAAGGTATTGTTAAGAGAGAATATTATTGAACAAGTATGGAAATTTGATAATGGAAATAGTAGATCTTTAGATGTTCATATAAGGAAATTAAGAATGAAATTGGGAGATAATAATAATTCTTATTTAGAAACTATTAGAGGAATTGGATATATGGTTCCTCTAGAATAGAAATTGGAGAAAAAATGAGAAAGAAATTTTTAACTATATGCTTTTTATTAATCTTTATAACTTCCTTATTAATAGGATTAATTGTAAATAAAAGAGTAAAAGATAATTATATTGAAATGGAAGTAAAAATGGGAGTATCCCAAGTTAATTTAATTAACATATATTTGAGTAGAAGAAATAAAACAGAGATCCCGTTACATAAATTAGCACAATTTTTTGGGAATAAATCTGAGTATAGAGTAACTTTTATAAATGAAGAGGGAGTACCAGTAGCTGATTCACAAAATAAAAATATAGGAGTAAAAGATAGTGAAAAGAGATACGAAACAAAGATTAAAGTAAAAAATTATCCCTATTATAGAATAACTAAATCATTGGATAAAGAGATAGAAATATTGGAAATATATACAGAAGTATTTACTTTGAATGAAGAAAATTATAGATTAGTTTTCTCAAAAGAGTTAAAGTATCTAAAGGACTTCCAGAAAAATATTATAATAACCATTTTATTAGGAATAGTGATAGCTGGGGTTATTTCATTTATTCTGTCATTGATATCCATAGCAAAGGTAACTACTCCAATTTTAAGATTAACAAAAATTGCTAGGAAAATTGCACTGGGAGATTTTCGAGAAAGAGTATCAATAACATCTGGAGATGAGATAGAAGAGTTAGGAAAAACTTTTAATTTTATGAGTGAAAAGATAGAATCACTATTAAAAATTGTTGAAGAAAAGGCTGAAAATTTACAGAATATTATTGATAATTTACAAGCAGCAATAATTGTTATAAATGTGGAAGGAGATATAATTTTAATTAATAAGTATGCAAGAAAAGAGTTCTATCTTACTGAAAAAAATAAAAATGTATTTCGCTTAGAAACAATGGAGGAGTTTCAAGAGATAATAAAAGAAAAAATAGAGAATGAAGATAAAAGAGAAAGTAAAGTAGTTTGTAAAGATAAAATATATAAGTTTAAATTAGATTTTATTTATGAAAAAGAATTACAAGTATTATTGGTAATTGAAGATATAACTAATATAGAAAAAATAGAAAATTTAAGAAGAGAGTTTGTTTCAAATGCCTCACATGAATTAAAAACACCAATAACCATAATAAGTGGTTTTATTGAAACCATAAAATTGGGACATATAAAAGATCAAAAACAATTAGAATATTTTATTACAATAATGGAAAAAGAAGTTAAAAGATTGGCTTTATTAACAGATAATTTGTTACAACTATCTAAAGCAGAGAAAATTTTAACTGAAACTAATGAAGAAAAAATAGTGAATTTAAAAGAGTTATTTGAAGAAATAGGAAAGATATTTTTTAATTTAGCAGAAAGAAAAAAAATAAAGCTAGAGATAGAGGCAGATAATAAAAGTATAAAGACAAAATTGTCAAATGAATGGTTTAGGACAGTAATTGGAAATCTAATAGATAACTCCATAAAATATAGTAATAGTGATAGTAATATAAAGATAATAGCAGAAATTTTAGATGAGCATCTGTTAATTACTGTAAAAGATGAAGGAGTAGGGATACCAAAGGAAGATTTAGAGAATATTTTCAGAAGATTTTATAGAGTTGATAAGTCAAGGAATAGAAAAATAGAAGGAAATGGCTTAGGATTAGCTATAGTAAAAAATATGGTATATAGTATAAATGGGAAGATCGATATAAAAAGTGAGTTAGGAAAAGGAACTACAATAATATTGGACTTACCTTGCATAGAATTATGACTTTTATATTATAATAAGAATTAAATTAAGAAAAAAAGAAGAAAATTTTACTTCAACAAATATCACATAGATAATGATTGGAGGTAAGATTTTCTTCTTTTCTATATGTAAAAACTATTTAGATAACTCTAATTAAAAATCCTTTTAGATATTCAGTTTCAGGAACTGATACAGATATTGGATGACAAGAACTTTGATGAAGCTGATGAACAATTGTAGCTCTGATTCCAGCATCTTTAACAGCATAAGCTAAAGCCATTTTAAGGTCATTAGAGGTAACAGCACCACTACAACTATAAATAGCTAAAAGACCACCTTTTTTAGTAAGTTTTAAACCGTGAAGAATAATATCTTTATAAGCTCTTAATGCTTTGTCTAAATCTCTTTTATTAGGGGCAAGTTTTGGAGGATCAAGATTTACTATATCCCATTTTTTTCCCTCTTTATGGAACTCTCTTAAAACATCAAAGATATTTCCTTTAACAAGGTTTACATTTGAGAAATCTTTTAAATTTTCTTTAGCAACATTTAAAGCTTCTTCACTTATATCAACTAAGGTAGCAGAATTAGCACCATTTGCCAATACTTGAGCTGAAAATCCTCCAGTGTAACTACATACATCTAAAAAATCCTTATCTTTTGCTAGATTTCCAATTAGGATTCTATTTTCACGTTGATCAGAATAAAAGCCAGTTTTTTGTCCTTTTAAATCAATTAAAAATTTAGCTTTTCCTTCATAAATTTCTATATTATTAGGAACTTCTCCCCAAAGAACTCCAGTTTTTTCAGAAAGACCTTCTAATTTTCTACCGTCACCTTCACTTTTTTCATATATTCCTTTAAGATTTGGAATCGTTTTTATAAGAGCTTCTACAATAAGATTTTTATCTTTTTCCATTCCAAGAGTAGCAATTTGTAGAATAGCATATCCATTAAAATAATCAATTATTAATCCAGGTAAGAAATCAGACTCACTATATATTAATCTATAAGCATTACTATCAATGAAGAGATTTTTTCTAAGATCATAAGCTACTTGAATCTTTTCACAATACCATTCTAAATCAATTTTTCTATCTTGATCTTTTTCTAACATTCTAAGAATAATTTTAGAGTTTTTATTATAATGCCCATATCCAATAAATTCTTTTTTTGAGTTATAAACTTCAATTATTGATCCACCTTCAGGGTTTCCAATAATTTTTTCAACTGCTCCTGAATATATCCAAGGATGACCAGTAACCCAAAGTTTTTCTCTATCTTTTTTTAAAATAACACTATTCACAATTTCACATCCTTAATAAATTTCTTTTGATTTATTATAACATATTTTATAAATAAAATGATATTTAAAAAAATTTAAAAAATAATGAAAAAAACTATTGACGTAATTTTAAATATGTGGTAATATATATCTTGTCCGTGAGAAAGCGTGACAATAAATGATAATAACTAAGGACATTAGCAACAGAATAGAGA
>DXSD01000098.1 GCA_019410665.1 Fusobacterium sp. | reverse complement strand
AATATTTATTAAATTAATACTAAAATGAAAATTATATTTTCTGGAGGAAAATAATGAAAGAGTTAAAAGAACATGATGTTATTCGTGTATTTGAAGCATTTGCAGGATACGGAGGTGCAACTTTTGGACTTAAGCGTGCTAAGATAAATTTTGAAGTTATTGGTTATTCAGAGTTTGATAAGTTTGCAGCAGCTTTATATGATGCGAATCATAAAGATTCAAATGGTAATTTTATAAAAAATTGGGGAGATATAACTCAAATTGATCCTAAGGAATTACCTGACTTTGATTTATTTACAGGTGGATTTCCATGTCAACCTTTTTCTTCTGTTGGACTACAGCATGGAGAAAATGATAAATATGGAAGAGGTACTTTATTATATGATATTATAAGAATATGTAGTTATAAAAAACCAAAGTATATTTTATTAGAAAATGTTAAAGGATTTACAACTAAAAGATTTGAAAATACTTTTAATACTTTAAAAGAAGAGTTAAAAAAAATAGGATATGGAGATATATGTTATACTGTTTTAAATACTAAAGACTATGGAATACCTCAAAATCGTGAGCGATTATGGATATTTGCAAAGTTAGGAGGACTTCCAAAGGAATTTTCAATGATTCCACCTAAAATAAATAATGGATTAAAATTAAAAGATTTTATTGATAAAAATCCTCCTGAAAATTTATACCTTTCACAACAACAAATTCAAAGATTAAAAGAGTTTTATGGAATTCCTAATTTTATCGTATCTGAACCTTCTTGTTTTGATTTATATAATAGAAAAATTAGGAATGATGGAATTTGTATAACAATTTTAGCTCCAGAACACAATAAACTTAGATTAGTAGAACCAACATTAGAAGATGGAACAGAGATTGTAAGGAAATTTTCTGTAAACGAGCAATTTAAATTAATGGGATTTAAAGAAGGAGAAGTTAATTTTATAAATCAGTCTTATACACAACTTTCTAAGAGAGCTGCAAATGGCTGGGATGTAAATATTGTAGGACGTTTATTAAATCATATTTGGGGGCAATTATTATGAGATTAGATTTTGCTACTTTAGCTTTTGGGTATTCATTATCTGTTGGGGGAGGAACTCCAAATTGGGCAACTTCTTTGGGACAGGGAAAAGAATATAAAATTAGTGATTCAGAAGAAATTAATGAAATATTAAAAGGAATGATCTATTCCTCAGTTCCATTATATAAAATAGAAAGTAAAATTGGAAAAGGAGGAAAAATTATATCTGGTAATTCACTAGAATCTCCTATTGTTTTAGCTGCTTTATTTTCAAAAATTTATATTAATGAAACTTTAATTAAAGATGGGAAATTTGTTCTTTTGATTACTAGAGATACATCAAAATCTCATGAGGGAAGACTTAGGTTAAAATATGGTCCAAGTAATACTTATAAAATTAATGAAAGTGATTCTTACTCAAATGAAAATTTTTTTCAACTAATGAAATCCCAATTACAGCTTGCTGATAATGCTTGCTTTTTTATTTCAGATATAAATATAATTAATCAAAATGAATTAGTGTTAAAAACTTTTTTTGTAAATAAATTAGAGTCTGTTGAATATGCAGATAGTAAAGAGCTTCATTCGGAGTGGGAAAAAATAACAGATTTTGAACTACCTTTACCATTAGATGATTCAGAAGTTTATACAGAAGAAAAATTGATAAAAAATAAAGATAATTGTCCGTTAAACTATATAATATATGGAGCTCCAGGAACTGGAAAAAGTTATAGTTTAAATAAAGAAGCAGAGAGTACATTTGGAGCAAATAAAGAAAGAGTTACTTTTTATGATGGTTATACATACGGACAATTTGTAGGGATGTATAAGCCTGTTACAGTAACTAAATATATAAATGGAATAAAAGAACAAAATATTGAGTATAAATATATACCAGGTCCATTTATGAAACAATTAATTAAAGCTTACAAAGATTCGAGTAATAAATTTTGTTTAATAATAGAAGAAATAAATAGAGCAAAAGCAGACAAGGTTTTTGGAAATATATTTCAATTATTAGATAGAGATGAGGAAGGAAATAGTAGATACCCTATTTCAGTATCAGAAGAACAAATTCAATATTTAAAAGAAGAGTTGACAAATGAAAAAGATATTTTAGAGAGAATAGAAAAAGAAGGATTATATTTACCAAATAATTTATATATATGGGCTACTATGAACTCAGCTGATGATGGAGTTCAATCTTTAGATACTGCATTTAAAAGAAGATGGAGATTTAATTATATTAGTTTAAATGCTAATAAAGGTCAGTTTGGAAATGGAGAAACTTTTATTATTGGACAGTATAAAGATAGGGAGATATTATGGAATAACTTTAGAACTGTTTTAAATGATACATTAAAAGTAAATATAACAGAAGATAGACTTATAGCTCCTTTCTTTATATCTCCGAATGACTTTGAAGAAATAGATACAAGCATCAAAAAAATAGATAAAAACATTTTATCTGAAAAGGTTTTAATGTATATTTTTGATGATTTATTAAGACACTATCCTAAATTAAGAAAGGAGATATTTCATAATGATGTAAAAACTTTTTCTGATATTCATGAAAAGGTTGCTGAAAATGAGAACTTTTTAGAATTAATATTTAATGAAGGATTCCTTAATCAGATATTAGGTAGTGATGGAATTGATGGAAAAGAATAATCATAAAAGTATAGAATATATTAAGGAATTATCAAGGTTTGAGAATTCGGAATTAATTTCAGAATTAGAATCTATAAATATATTAAAATATGATTCAAAGAATAAAAAACATTATTTTCAATATGTTGGATTAATAGGCTTAAAAGATGGAAGAATACTATCTATTCTTCCTAAATGTATCTCAGAAGATATATTGAATGATAAGGATGAATGTGTTCAATATACTAAAAATATTCTTAATGCAATAGAAAAATATAATCATAAAAGATTTGATAATACTTTTACTTACAATTTAGATATTGAAAAAGAGGAAAAGAATTTTAATCTTTTTGCATTATATGATTTCCTTATAACAGATTATTTAGAGTATGGACTTTATAGAGAAACTAAGGAAGTTTATGAAGAAAATGGAGATAGCGAAATTGATTGGGAATACACTTTAGAGGTTGAAATGGGATATATTACTAAAGAAAAACAACCAATCTATTTAAATTATCACAATATAACTAAGATCGATAATAATAACAATCTTATACAAGAGGTTCATAAATTTTTATTAAATAGAGCTAGTTCTTACTTTCAAGAAATTCCATTTTTTATGGATTCAAAACCAGTATTAGATTTTTATTGTAAAATTGATATTGGAGTTGAAAACCAAGATAAAATCATATATTTAATTGAAAAAATATTAAGAAGGACTTTTAGTCAAAGGAAAATAAGGCTTTTAAATTTATTATTATTAATATTAAGAAAAAATTTACACTCTCAAGAGAATGGAATTAACTTATATGGAATAACTAACTTTCATTCTGTTTGGGAAGATATGTGTAAAGTTTTATTTAATAATTTATATCTTGATGATAGTAAATATAAAGAAGTTATTAGAAAATTAACTGCTCCCCAATATTTATTAAGCAAGGATTTACAAAGTAAAAAAGAAGGAAATCCATTAATACCTGATGTTGTTACTAAATATAAAGATACATTTTTTGTTATTGATGCCAAATATTATAATATTTCAATTCAAAGTTCAGAAAATGATGACGAGATAACTAATGATATTGAAATTAATGATAATGAGAATACTCAATTAGGTAAATTACAAGGATTTTTACCTGGAACTTATGATGTTTTAAAGCAAATTATATATATGAAATCTTTTAAAGAAAGAGAAGAAGAATTAGGGATAGTTGATTTGAAAAAGAGAAATTTATTTATTATACCAGGTATTAAGAGTGATTATATTGGAAAAATAAGAATGGGATTATTTTTAGAAGAAGATATTGAGATATGGTTAATGGATATAAAACAAGCATTAGATTTTTATTTGAAAAATGAAAATAATATAGAGTTACTAGATACTATTTTATTGAGTAGTATCTAGTGAAGATAAGAATACCAACAATCAAATTTAGTGGTATGCAATGTTATAATCAAATTATAAAATGTCAAAATAAATTTACCTAAAAAAAAAGAAAAAATATATAGAATAGTACAGAAAATATTTATTAAGATAAATTTAAATAATGAAAGGAGAGAATTAGGTAAAAATCTATGTTTTCCTAATTAAAAAATTATGTTGAATATTGAAATAAAAAATTGTAATAATATAGATTATGGAAATATTGAAATAAAAAAGAATACTTTAAATATAAAACATGGAATAAATGGAACTGGAAAAAGTACAATATCAAAAGCTATTGAATATTATATTACTGATAAAAACAAATTAAAAAATTTACAACCTTTTAAATATATTACGAATACTGATATTAAACCAGAAATAAGTGGATTGGAAGAAATAAAAAGTATAAAAATATTTAATGATACTTATATTGATCAAATCGTTTATACTAAAGATGAATTAATAACAAATAGTTTTAATATTTTTATAAAAGATGAACAATATGAAAGAAATATGGAGAATATTAATGAGTTATTAGAAGAAATAAAAAATACTTTTAAAAATTTTCCTGAAATAGAAAATTTTATTAATGATTTAGAAAAAATATGTAATTCTATTAAGTTTAAAGCAAATGGACAAATAGCTAAAAATAGTTATTTTTCAAAAGCTTTTTCAGATGGAAATAAATTAAAACATATACCAGAAGTTTTGAAGGAATACACACCATATTTAAGTTCTAGTAGAAATATAATGTGGCTAAAATGGCAATCGACTGGAGAAGAATATTTAGATATAGATAAAAGTTGTCCTTATTGTACAAGTAAAATAGAAGAAAAAACAAAAGAGAAAATAAGAATGGTTAAAAAAGAGTATGAAACTTCAGCTTTACAACATTTAACAAATTTATTAGAATTATTTAAAGATTTAGAACTATATTTTTCTGATTCAACAAATGAAATTATAAAAAAGATAACAGAAAATGTTTCGGCAATAGAAGAATCCACTCAGAATGTTTTATTTGAGATAGTTAAGCAAGCTGAACTATTAAAAAATAAGCTTATTGAAATAAAAAATATAGATTTTACAAGATTAAAAGAGTTAGAAGATGTAATAAGTGGATTAAGAAAATTAAAACTTGAAGTAAAATTATATTCTCATTTTCAATCTGAAAAAACAGAAAATATTATAGATGAAATTAACAATAAGATAATTACTCTTGAAGCTAAGGCTAGTAGATTGCAAGGTCAAATAAATATTCAAAAAAAGAAAATTTCACAAACAATAGATAAATATAAAAAAGAAATAAATTTATTTTTAGAATCAGCAGGATATAAATATAAAGTTGATTTTGTTGAAAATACTGATGGAGAACATAAAATAAAATTATTTCCTATTGAAAGTGAGAATAATGTTGAAAATGTAAGAGAGCATTTAAGTTATGGAGAAAGAAATGCATTTGCAATAATCTTATTTATGTATGAAGTTATTAAAGAGAAACCAGATTTAATTATATTGGATGATCCTATTTCTTCATTTGATAGAAATAAAAAATATGCAATTATGGATGTATTATTTAGGGAAAAGAAAAGTCTTAAAGGAAAGACAGTAGTTATGTTTACACATGACTTTGAACCAATTTTAGATATAGGATATAATTTAAAAAGAAATTTTAATCCAACTCCTACTATTACTTTTATTCAAAATAAAAATAACCAAATATCAGAGATTCCAATAAAAAAGTCAGATATATTATCTTGTCAACAGGTAGCATTAGAAAATATTACTAACTTATCTGAAAGTATAAATAAATTAATTTATTTAAGAAGATATAAAGAAATAGAAAATGATAAATCAAATACATATGCTTTATTATCTAGTTTGTTTCATAAACGTTTAAAACCTTTAAAACAAAATAATGAAGGAAGTTTTGAAATGACATCATCAGAAATAACAGAAGCAAAAGAAGAGATAAGAGAGTTTATTTCAGATTTTGATTATACTGAAGAATATAATAAAGTTATGGATGATAATTATTTAATTAAGGTATATGAAGAGAGTTTAAATAATTATGAAAAATTACAAATTTATAGAATATTGATGGAAGATAAAGAAATAGATGAAAGTAGAGTTTTAAGAAAATTTATTAATGAAACTTTTCATATAGAAAATGATTATTTATTTCAATTAAACCCATGTAAATATGAATTGATCCCAGAATATATTATAAAAATTTGTGATGATGAAATAAAAAAGTTAAAGAATTAACTTTAAGATTAGGATTAAAAATCATATTCTTATAGGAAAAACTTTTTAAAGAACATGTTAAAATATAGTTTACCAAAAATTGGTCATAAAAAAATTAAAAAATTCTATAAAACATATAAAAAATATCCCTGTAGGTAACACATAGGTAACAAAAGGTATATTTATATCAATGAAATCAAGGATTTCAAATTCTCAAAAAGATAATTGCATGGAATTTATACACCTCACAAACTCAATGTTTGTGGGGTTTTTTCTTTC
>DXSD01000097.1 GCA_019410665.1 Fusobacterium sp. | reverse complement strand
GTACATAATAGAATTCTTGCAAAACACATAAATAGTAATATTTTTTTGAATATGATATAATATAATTATAAAATATAGAAAGGAGAGGTTTTATGTTAAAACAAAAAATATTAGGACTTGGAGTAGATGATTTTAAAAAAATTAGAACATTGGATTATTATTATATAGATAAGACTAAATTTATAGAAGATATTCTTTTTGATGGAGCTGATATTAAATTATTTTGTAGACCAAGAAGATTTGGAAAAACTCTCAATATGTCCACTCTTAAATACTTCTTTGATATAAAAAATAGAGAAGAAAATAGAAAGTTATTTAATGAGTTATACATAGAAAATTCTCCTATGATGAGGGAACAAGGAAAATATCCTGTTATATTTTTTACAATGAAAGATATAAGGGGAAACAATTTTAAAGAGTTTATAGAAGATATAGAACTTCTTATTATTGGTATCATTAAGGAGTATCAAGGATTAAAAGATGTATGTTTTCCTGAAGAGATACAACTATTTGAAAATTTACAATTTAGAAAAGCAAATCTTAGTGAGTTAAAAAGAGCATTGAAATTTATAACAGAGCTTTTATATAGAAAATATAATCAGCAAGCTATTTTGTTGATAGATGAGTATGACTATCCAATTATAACAGCATATGAAAAAGGATATTATGATGATGTAAAAGACTTTATTAAAGGGTTTTATGGAGATGTTTTAAAAACCAATCAATATCTGCATATGGGAGTTTTAACTGGTATAGTTAGAGTTGCTCAAGCTGGATATTCTCTGACTTGAATAATATAGAGAACTACACTATACTTAATAAAAAATACTCTCAATATTTTGGATTACTTGAAGATGAAGTAGAAAAAGCTCTATTAGATTATGATGTTAGTTATAAACTTGAAGAAGTAAAGTCTTGGTATAATGGATATAGATTCGGAGATTCTGAAGTATATAATCCTTTAAGTATATTGAAATTTTTAAGTACTCAAGAGTTAGGAGCTTATTGGATAAATACCTCTGGAAATGCTTTAATAAAAGAGTTGCTTAAGAACTCTGATAAAATGGTATTTGATATCTTGAATAATCTATTTAATGGAAAAGAAACAGTAGTGTATATAAGTCAAAGTATAGCTTTAGGAAATAATATATCTCCAGATGATTTATGGGAATTATTACTGTTTTCAGGGTATTTAACAATAAAAGAAAAGATAGATATGAATACATATTTTGTGAGAATACCTAATAATGAGATAATGACATTCTTTAAAAATCTATATGTAGATATTATCTTTAATGGATTAGGAACTATCAGTAGATTAAAGGTAGTACTTTTAACTAAAAATTTAGATGAAATAATAAGTTGTCTTGAAAATCTTGTATTAAATGCAATGAGTACCTATGATATTAGAAATAATGAAGCACAGAACTCAGATAAAAATCTTCGTCTGTGTCTCAATAATCATAGTCGTTCTGAAGAACTCCTTGATTATTGGAAAAATCCATATCAAACTCTTTTAGCTGGATTTTTACATGGACTAGAAGGAAGTTATTTTTCAATTCCTAATTATGAAAGTGGATATGGAAGGCCAGATCTAATACTTAAGCCAGTAGTTAAAACTAAACTAGCATATATCTTGGAGTTGAAGAGATTGAAGGATAGAACAGTAGAAAAAGAATTAGATGAGGCTTTAAATCAGATTAAGACAAATAGATATGACACTCTTTTAAAAAGAGAGGAAATAAATGATATAACGAACATAGCACTGGTTTTTGATGGAAAAAGAGTATATCATAAAATAGAAAAATAGTTAATAGAGAGCAATCTCTCTTTTCTATATATAGAAGGGAACTTATATGAGAAAATATCTATATATACGTGTTTCTACTAAGGAACAAAATGAAAATAGACAATTAGCTTTAAAAGATAAATATGGATTGAGGAACTCTGATGTATTTGTTGATAAAGCGACAGGTAAAAATTTTGACAGACCAGCTTACCAAAATCTAAAGGTGGAGTTGCAAAAAGGAGATACCTTAATTGTAATGAGTTTAGATAGATTGGGAAGAAATAAGGAACAAGCTCTTGAAGAATTAAGAGAACTTAAACAAAAAGGAATTAGACTTATAGTAGATGACTTACCAACCACTCAAATAGAGTTAGATGAGAAAAATCAGCTTATAATTGAGATGATTAATAATATCTTAATAGAAGTTTATACTACTCTTGCTGAAGAAGAATTAAAAAGAACTAAGATTAGACAAAGACAAGGTATTGATTCTATGCCAGTTAATGAGAATGGAAAAAAATATTCTAAAAAAACTGGAAGAGAAGTAGGTAGGCCAAATAAACAAGAAAATCTTACTACTGAACAAGAAAGATATATCAAAGCTTGGATAAATAAAAGTATAAAGTTATCAGATTGTATTAAATTTAGTGGCCTTAGTGAAGCTACTCTTTATAGAATAAAAGCTAAGTTGATTTCTAAAGAGAATAACTCTAAATCTAAAAATGAAATATGATGATAGATTAAAAAATATAAAAATAAAAAAAAGCAGCTTTTTAAGGCTGCTTTTCTATTATACGGCCATTTTGCGGCCAATTTCTTATTTTTACTATCTGAAAGTAGCTATTTTAGCTAGTTTCAGCTATTCTAGTCCTATTCCCATTCTATAGTTGCAGGTGGCTTACTAGAGATATCATAAGTTAATCTATTGATACCTTTAACCTCATTTAATATTCTATTAGATACTCTCTCTAAGAAATCAAATGGTAAGTGAGACCAAGTAGCTGTCATAAAATCTATTGTGTTAGCAGATCTTAATACAGCTGTATACTCATAAGTTCTCTCGTCTCCCATTACTCCAACAGATTTTACTGGTAATAATACTACGAAAGCTTGGCTTACTTTGTTGTATAAATCAGCTTTTCTTAACTCTTCGATGAATATATCATCAGCTTCTCTTAAAATATCAGCCTTTTGCTTATCAACTTCACCTAAGATTCTGATTCCTAATCCAGGTCCTGGGAATGGATGTCTATCAACCATGTGATCTGGAATTCCTAATTCTCTTCCAACTTTTCTAACTTCATCTTTGAAAAGCTCTCTTAATGGCTCAAGAAGTTTAAACTTCATATCCTCAGGAAGTCCTCCAACATTATGGTGAGACTTAATTGTCATTGAAGGTCCTTTTACAGACATAGATTCGATAACATCTGGATATATAGTTCCTTGTGCTAAAAATTCTACATCAGTAAGTTTTGCTGCTTCCTCATCAAATACCTCGATGAACTCTTTTCCTATTATTTTTCTCTTTGCTTCTGGATCAGATACTCCAGCTAATTTAGATAGGAATCTCTCCTCAGCATCTACACATTTTATGTTCATATGGAAGTTTTCTCCATATACTTCCATAACTTTTTTAGCTTCATCTTTTCTTAAAAGACCTGTATCAACGAAAATACAAGTTAATTGATCTCCAATTGCTTTATGTATTAAAGTAGCAGCAACTGAAGAGTCAACTCCACCAGAAAGTCCTAATAATACTTTTTTATCTCCTACTGTCTCTCTGATATTTTTTATAGTTTCCTCTATATAGTTACCCATAGACCAGTTTTGCTCACAACCAGCTACATTAAATACAAAGTTTCTAAGAATTTGTGTTCCATATTCAGAGTGAGTTACCTCAGCGTGGAATTGGATACAGTAAGTGTTGATATCTTTGTTATATGTAGCAGCTACACATGAATCTGTATGTCCAATTTGAACAAATCCAGGTGCCATTTTTGTTACATGGTCGTTGTGACTCATCCAAACTTTAGAGTTATTTGGTACATTTTGGAATAATGGACTGTTTACATCATCAATTATTAACTCAGCTTTACCAAACTCTTGTTTATCAGCTCTAGCTACCTCTCCTCCCATTAAGTGAGTAGTGATTTGCATTCCATAGCAAATACCTAATACTGGAATCCCCTGTTGATATAATTCTTTACTTATTGTTGGAGCTCCTTCTAAATATACAGAAGCAGGTCCCCCTGATAAGATAATCCCCTTAGGCTTTCTTGCAAGTATTTTGTCTAAAGGCTCAAAATAAGGAACAACTTCAGCATAAACACCCATTTCTCTGACTCTTCTAGCAATCAATTGATTGTATTGAGAACCAAAGTCTAGTATAATAATACTATTTTCTTTCATTTTAACCTCCATATTTAAAATAAAAGGGCTGATACCCTGTTGAAAACTTTTTAATACAACTTTCTAATACTTTTATATACTATGATATTAATTATTTATAAATTTTACCATACTTTAGAAACTCTGTCAAAAGAAATATTTTTTTAAAAATTTGGCAACTCCATCATTATCATTTGTATCAGTTACATAATTAACTTTACTTTTTAATTCTGCACTAGAATTTCCCATAGCAACCCCATATTTAACAGTAGCTAACATCTCAAGATCATTATTAGCATCTCCAAAAGCTACACACTCACTTGTTGAAATCCCATTTTCTTTTAGAATTTTTTCTAATACTATTCCTTTATTTACATTTTTATTTAAAACCTCAAAAAGAAAATTTTGAGATTTGGCAGTATATACCTCTCCCTCAAAAACCTCTGCTATCTCTTTACAAAACTCATTAAACTCTTGAGAATTTTTCATATCTTGAATAGTTATCTTAGTCATATTGTAATTTTCAAATTCATCAAAAGATTTTTTTACAGGAGTAAGTCCTGTCATTTTTGCATAATGTAAAGTCTCTTTCCTTTCTAAATCTTCTACATACCATTTATTTTCTTGATATAAATTGATATGAAAACCTCTATTTTTTCCTAAGGAAATGATTTTTTTAGAATACTCTTCTTCTAAAGGTAGCTCAAATATTACTTTTTCCTCTTCAAACTCTACAACTTTAGCTCCATTATATGATATAATAGTTCCTTTTAATCCCAATTCTTTAGCATATGGTTTAGTAGCTTCATAGGTTCTACCAGTTACAAGAAATATTTTTATCCCTCTTTCTTCTAACTCTTTTAAAGTATCTTTATTAACTTTAGATATCTTTTTTTCACTATTGAGTAAAGTTCCATCTAAATCTAAGGCTACAGCTTTTATCTCCAAATTTTTAACACCTCACTTTTTATTTCTTCATTTAATTTTATTATAATATTTTACTTAAAAAATAGCAATAAAAGTTTAGTTTTAAGTTTATTTTATATTTTAATTTAACATTTAGTAAAAATTTAACAAAAAAATATCTCTTTTCTATCATTTTACTATACATATTTTTAAAAATATTATATAATATTCCTATACTAATTAAAGTAAATTAGGTATCAAGGGGGAGTAGTATGTTTTTATCACCAGAAGAAAAATTATTAGCATTAAGAAAAAAATATAAAATCACTCAAGGAGAGTTAGTTGGAAAGGATATTACAAGAGTTTTTTTAGGAATGATTGAGATTGGAAAAAGATCATTAACTGAAAAAACAGCAAAGTTACTATGTAAAAATCTTAAGAATATCCTTGAAACTAGAGGGATATCTATTGATATTTCTATTAAAGAACTAATGAAAACTAAAGAGGAACAGGCTATTGAGTTCCTAAATAATATGTTACTTAGTGAAATTGATATAAGTAATGAAAATCTTTGGATAATTGAAGAGGCTCTTTACGAGTTACAACCAAAAGAGAGAGAAGAGTTCTGTGAGAAATTGTATATTAGATTTAAAAATAGAAAGAGATATGCTTTAGCTAGAGATTATCTTTTAAAGTCTTTTCATGGAGTTAGAAAAATAAAGGATCTAAAAAATAAATTAATGGATATGTTTTTTATTTGTGAACAATTAAACGATCCACAAGGTGCTATATACATATATAAGAAGTTTTCTAATAGTTTAGAAAAAGATAAGCTTGAAAGCTATGATCACCTAAAATTTGAGTATGCAAAAGCTTTAATAACTTCTCAAAATTATGAAATGGCACTAGAGATCTCTAAACAACTTCTTAAAAAGAGTAAGGATGAAGAAAGTACCTATCTTTTCAGAAATTTAATAGCTACAATATATAAAGATGAAAAAAATTATGAAGAAGCAATAAAAGAGTACTCCTCTTTAGCAAAGGGAAAAACTCCTTTACAAAAATGTTTGGCTTACAGTGAGATTATTAAAATTTCTATAGAACAAACTAATAAACTTTCAGTAAAAAAATATTATGAAAAGTGTAAATTAAATTTTTCTGAAGACTTTGAGTATTCGATGGAAGTTTTAGATATTCTTTGTACTTTAGCATGTGGAGCTACTTATTTAGGTAAACTTAAAGATGCTAAAGCTTATTATTTAGAAGCTTTAGTTGTTGCTAAGTCTCTAAAAAATATTATTGCTAAAAGATTAGATATCATTTCAAGCTTCCTTGATATTGCAGACAAAAGTGATTTTTACTCTGTTCAAAGTATTGAAAAAGAGTATCTTGAGCTTTTAAAATTAAATAAAAATTATAAACCTGCAATGAAATTATTGAATTACTATAATAAATTTTCACCTAATGAAATAGAGTTTAAATTTAATCTATTTCTTGGTACAAATAATGAATAGATATTAGAAAAATAAAAATTTATCTTACTAAGAGGAGAACTTAAGAATTACTCCAGACTACAA
>DXSD01000096.1 GCA_019410665.1 Fusobacterium sp. | reverse complement strand
ATTAAACTCCTCTTCAATAGAAAGGATAGGAGTAACCTTTTCTAAAGAAAAACTCTCTCCATCTAAAAAGCTTTTAACTTTTTCCACTTCATTTTTAATTTTAAAGAAATCATCTCCTACTAATTCTATAAATTTTTCTGCTTCATACTCAGATATATTTAATTCTTGTTGTAGAAAAAAAATGGTAGCTCTTTTCTCGTTCTCTTTTCTATAACATATAATTTCAGCAATCTCTGAAAAACTGTCTAAAGTTTTTTTTGATATTGGATTTTTTATTTTACCAAAATCATTTAGATACTCTTCATAAATAATAATAATTTCTTTTTGAGTAAGATTATACATTGCCAAGGATTTAGCTATACCATCAAGATTTTTAAAAGTTTCTGCTCTTTTTAAAATAATAAGTTCTTTTGGAGAAAATATAGAGTTTGTTGAAACTGAATCAAAAAAAAGTGTAACTTCATCTAAGGAAGCATCAAAAGTTTTTTCAGGAATATTAGGATTATTACTTCTTATTTTATCTAAAATCTCCTGATATTTTATCTGTAAGGGAGAACTATCTCCATGTAAAAAATATACCATAAATTCACCTTGTAAAATTAGTTTTATATTAAATAATAGCATAAATTATAAAAAAAGAAAAGGATAATAGCAAAGAAATTTGAAATCTGATATAATAAATATAAATTTAAATTAAGAGGGATTGAGAATGTCAAAAGGGAAAAAGATTGAAAAATTTTTAGTAAACTTTATTTATGGTGTAATGTGGTTAATTCCAATATATTTTTTTGTGAAAGATTTTTTTGAAGTTTCAAGTTTAGAAATTTTAAAAGATAAAGGGATACATGAGATAGTAGTATTTTCAATCGAACAAGGGATATACTCTACAGTAATAGCATTACTAATTGCTTTGATTCCAGCTTATTACTCTGCTTACAATAAAGATTTTCTTTCAAGATTTTTACAGGGCTTAGTATTTATTCCCTTTTTCTTTCCAGTAATATCTATTGTTACTATTTTTTCTCTGCTATTTAACTTACCATTTTTAAAAGAGTTAAATATTTTATACTCGTTGAAGGGGATAATTATAGCAAATGTCTTTTATAACTCTCCAATATTTGTAAAGTATATAAGTGAAGGTTTGAGAAAGATTCCAAAAGAATTGGGAGAATCTATGAGAATAGATGGAGCTAGCTCGTTAATAGTATTTTTTAGAGGACAGCTTCCTCTTATTTTACCACAGATATTTAGAGCCTTTATTTTAGTATTTACCTATTGTTTTCTAAGCTTAGGTATAATTCTATCTTTGGGAGGAATAAAATATTCAAATATAGAAGTGGAAATAGCTAACACTCTCATGGGAGGAGCAGATTTTTCCAAAGCTATGGTTTTAGGTGGAATGCAATTTATAATTCTTTTATTTTTAAACTCTATGGGAATGTTGATAAAAGAGTATGAAATTTCAGGAGAACAGGAAAAAAAGAGATTAAATCCTATATTTAAAATTTACTCTTGGTTCTATGTACTCTTTCAATATGGAGTAGTAGTTCTAGCTTTTTTATTTTCTTTTATAGATTATTTAACAGGAAAATTTTCTCTGAAAGCATACGTTAAACTCTTTTCAAGAGAGTTTAATGAGGAGTTTGCAGTATTACAGGGAATTTTTAATTCTTTTATACTTTCTATAATAGTAAGTGGAATAACTGTATTTTTAATCTATTTAATTATCAAAAATTATAATAGATTAACTGATGTAATTATTTTTTCTAATATGGGAATCTCAGGAGCTTTTCTCGCAATAACTTTATATTATATGAATGTTCTTTTTAATGTTCCTTTATTGATTTTGTTAGGAATAGGATATCTTGTTGGAGCAATTCCAATTGGTTACTCTTTCATGTATCAATATATAAAAAAGTTTCCTGTTGAGATATTAGAAGCTTCTCAGTTAGATTGTAAAAGTTTTTTTCAAACTTTTAGATATATAGAGTTTCCTATTTTAAAGAATATATTTATCTCTGCTTTTCTTCAGATATTTGCTGTAATATTTGGAGAGTTTACAATAGCATATACTATGCAATTAGAAGATATTATTCCACTAGCTTCTTTAGTAAATTATTCCTTAGTATCTGATAAAAAATATATGGAGAGCTCTGCTTTTTCAGGAATAGTTTTATTTATAGTTATTGTAGCTTTTATAGCTGGGGAGTATTTTAAAGAAAAGGAATAGAAAAAGTTTGATTTTTTTATAAGGATAAGTTATACTCAAATTGAGATAAAAAATAATTGGAGGATGGATATGATTAAATTTGCAATAATAGGAAGTAGCTCTATAAGCGAAAAATTTATTGATGCTATAAAAAGTACTGAAGGGTGTAAAGCTTATGCTCTTCTATCAAGGGATGAGAAAAAAGGAAAAAATTTTGCTGATAGATTTGAAATAGAGAAAGTTTATACTGATATTCATAAAATGCTAGAAGATGAAAATATAGATGCTGTATATATAGCTTCTCCTAATGGAAAACATTTTGAACAGGCTAAATTAGCTTTAGAAGCTAAGAAAAATGTAATCTGTGAAAAACCAATAGTACCTACTGTGGAAGAATTTGATATTTTAAAGGTAATTGCTAAAAAAAATGGAGTAGCTTTGATGGAAGCTATGCGTCCAACAACTAATCCAAATTTTAAGATTATAAAGGAGAATTTACATAAAATTGGAGAGGTTAGACAAGTCTTAGTAAAATATTGTCAGTACTCTTCAAGATATGATTTGTTAAAAAATGGAGAGGTTACTAATATTTTTAATAAGGAGTTATCTGGAGGCTCTTTATATGATATAGGAGTATATCCATTATATTTTACTCTTGCTATGTTTGGAGAACCAAAAGAGTATTTTGGTTATAACTATATTTTAAGTAGTGGAGTAGATGGATGTGGAAGTATACTATTAAAATATGATAATATGGTTGCTAATATATCTTACTCTAAGATAACACATGAACAAGTTGAATCAGAAATACTAGGAGAAGAAGGATCAATTGTAATTGATAAGGTATCTCACGTCAAAGGAATAACTATAAAATATAGAGATGGAAGAGAGGAAAAAATAGGAATAGATCTATATGAAAATGATATGAGATATGAGGTGGAGGAGTTTAGAGATCTTATAAAAAATAGAAAAGTAGAATCTAATTTAAATACCTTCGCTACTTCAAGAAAGTGTGTAGAGATAATGGAGAACCTTGCTAATAGATAAATACTTGAAAAATTTTAAAAAGTATGATATCATATTACTAACCAGAGGGAGGCAAAGGTAATGCCCTGATCTAAATATCCCATTTATGGAATTAAGAATGGTCATACCATTCTTTTTTTTTACCAATTCTTAGGAGAAATACTATGGCAAATGATATTCCAAGTGATTTTTTATTACAAGTTGAAAAAATAAGAAAATATGTGACATTTAAAAATTTAGAAAATATAACTCCATATCTATATAATATTGGATATTATAGATTGAGTAGATATGGAAAGGTTCTTCTTAAAAATACAAATTCTAAACAACCTCTTTATATCCTTTTGGATTTATATAATTTTGATAGAGATTTAAGAGCTTTACTTTTTAAATATTGTAAAATATGTGAGATAAAAATAAAAAGTTACATATCTAACTATATCTCTTTAGACAGCTCTGATGGGGAATTTTATCTAAATAGAGATTATTATACAGCAAGTAAAGGAGAAAGAAATAAAGTTAGAAAGTTAAAAAATATAAAAAACTTTGAAAGATTTATTGAAGAGATTAAAAATAAAGAGTTAGAGATGAGAAAGAGAACAGATATCTATTCAGACTTTTCTATATATAATTCTTTAGGAGACAGAGCAGGAAAAAAGATACCAATTTGGGCATTTTTTAATTATGTAGAACTAGGAACTACTGTAACTTTGTACTCTTTTTTAAATTTAAAATATAAAAAAATGATATTAAAAAATAGATATCCTTTAATAAATAGTGCAATAGGAAGTAATTATTTTTATAGTTGGTTAAAGAGAATTAATCTTGTAAGAAATTATTGTGCTCATCATAATATGCTCATTTATAAAAATTTATTCCAAATGGAAGAGGATAAATTAAATGAAAATGAAAAAATATTAGTAAGTAATCAAGATTTACTTTCTACATTTTATGCTTTGAAGAAAATTCTTTCTGAAGCTGAAGGGAAGAGATTACTTCAAGAGTTAAAAAGATTGATAAAAAAGAGCAAAATAGATATTATAAAATATAAAATTTTACCAATAGATTGGGAAGAGAGATACAATAAAATTAAAAGTGTGCATATTTAGAGGTGATAAAAATGTGGGGGATATTTAAAAAAAAGGAAGAGGTAAAAATAATAAATAGAGAGAAGGAAGTAAGAAAAACTGAAAAGGAAACTCTATTGATAAGGAGCATAAGAAAGTTAGAGAGAAGAGAGGTAGAGAGTATAGATACCTCTCTTTTGTTTAAAAACTCAAAGATAGATTATAACTCTCTTCTCAATGAAGAGCAGAAAAAAGCTCTTTACTCCCTCAAGGGACAATATTTAGTAATAGCTGGGGCTGGTTCTGGAAAAACAAGAACAATAGTCTATCGAACAGCTTGGCTTATAGAAAATGGTGTAGATCCAGAAAAAATATTGATGGTAACTTTTACAAGAAAAGCTAGTAGTGAGATGAGAGAGAGATTAAAAAATATCTTAGGAGTGGAGGAATTAAAAGTTACAGTTACAACCTTTCACTCTTTTTGTACAAGGTTGATATATAGATATAGAGATCTATTTAATTTAGGAGAGTTTGAGATAATGGAGGAAGGGGAGAGAGAAAAAATTTTATCTAAGCTAGTGGAAAGGTATGACTTAGATAAAAAGTATAAGGGGAGGTTTTATGATATAGAAACTCTTTCTAGTAAGTTGAGTAAAGTAGAGAATAGAAAGCTAAAGTTAGAAGAGGTTTTTAAAGAAAAAGATAAACTAGAGGATATAAAAGTTATTAAGTCCGAGTATAGAAAATATAAAAAGAGAAAAAATATCTATGAATTTGATGATTTGATTGAGATTGTTGTAAAAAAATTTAGAGAGAATGAGAATTTTTTAAAGATAATAAAAGACAAGATTGAATACTTAGTGGTAGATGAATATCAAGATAGTAATTTAGCTCAAAGAGAGCTACTGAAACTTTTGATAGGTGAAGATAAAAATTTGATGGTGGTAGGGGATGATTATCAAAGTATATATGGTTTTAGAGGAGCAGACTTTACTAATATTTTAAATTTTGCATTGGATTTTCCAAAGGGACAACTTATAAAATTAGAAACAAATTATAGAAGTAGTGATGAGATAATATCATACACCAATAGGATAGCTGAAAGATTTAAGTTGAAGTATAGTAAAAAAATATCTGGAGTGGGGAGAAAAGGAGAAAGAGTACATAAAAACTCTTTTAAAGATGAAGAGAGTGAAGGCAAATTTATCTGTGAGAAGATTATGACTTTAGGAAAAAATACTCCCTATAAAGAGATGGCAATTTTATTTAGAAATAGATATACAGTTAAGATATTAGAAAAACTTTTACAAGAATATAAAATTCCGTATAATAAAAAAGATAGTGAAAAAGAGGATGGGGTTACTCTTTGCTCCCTTCATTCAGCAAAAGGACTTGAATGGGAAGTTGTTTTTATTCCTACTTTATTAGAGGGAATATTTCCTAGTAGTTTATCTGAAGAGGAAGCAGAAGAGGAAAAGAGATTATACTATGTTGGTTGTAGTAGAGCTAAGAGCTATCTCTATTTAAGTTATCCTAAATTTCATTATGAAAAACTTGGATATTTTGATAGGAAATCAAAATTTTTAGACTATTAAAAATAGATTTGCAAACTATATAATATATGTTAAAATATACAATAAAAAAAATAGAGGTGAAGTTGTGTATAAAGTAGTAAGTCTATTTTCAGGAGCAGGAGGAATGGATTTAGGATTTATTCAAGCTGGATTTGAAATATATTTAGCAAATGATTATGATACTAATGCTGTTGAAACATATAGATATAATATAGGAAATCATATAATAAAAGATGACATTAAAAATTTATTTTTAGAAAAAAATCTAGAGAAATATCAAAATATAGATGTTATAATAGGTGGCCCTCCCTGTCAAGGATTCTCAATAGCTGGAAATATAGGAAGAACTTTTAAGGATGATGAAAGAAATAGATTATATAAAGAATTTATCAGAATTGTAGAATTAATAAAACCTAAATTTATAGTTATGGAAAATGTTGCAAGATTATATACACATAATAAAGGAAAAACAAGAGAGGAAATTATAAAAGATTTTTTTGAAGTTGGATATCAAGTAGAGGTAAAAATACTAAATAGTGCTGACTATGGAACTCCTCAAATAAGAAATAGAGTATTTTTTATAGGGAAGAGAAAGGATATAAATGCTGATATAATATTTCCTAACCCCTCATATGATGAAAAAAATTATAAAACTATCAAAGAAGCTATTGATCATTTTCCTGTGTTAAACTCTGGAGAGAGTTGTTACACAATTCCTAATCATGAAAGTATGAATCATGGAAAAGATATGTTAGAAAAAATGAAATATGTAAAAGATGGTGGCGGAAGAGAGGATATTCCAGAAGAGTTTGGTATAATAAAAGGAGATGTTAGAAAATATATTAGATATGATAGTACAAAACCTTCTATTTGTGTAACAGGGGATATGAGAAAAGTATTTCATTATTCCCAAAATAGGGCTTTAACAGTTAGAGAGTTAGCAACATTACAAGATTTTCCAGAAAATTTTAAATTTATAGGAACAAAATCTTCACAACAACAGCAAGTGGGAAATGCTGTTCCTGTAAAGTTAGCTTTAGCTGTAGCAAAAAGTATAAAAATTATGTTAAATAAAACTAATAAAAGTTGTTATTTAAATACAAAAAAAAATTTTCCAAAAATTAATTATATAG
>DXSD01000095.1 GCA_019410665.1 Fusobacterium sp. | reverse complement strand
GAAATATTTTTTTGATATAAGAGAGAAAGAGGAGAATAGAAAACTTTTTGATGGGCTGTATATAGAAAATTCTCCAATGATAGAGGAACAGGGAAAATATCCAGTTATATTTCTCACTCTCAAGGAGATTAAAGGAAATAATATTGAGAGCATGTATACTCAAATAAAAACTTTAATTTCGGATTTATTCAACCAGCATGAGTATTTAAGAGAGAGTTTAAATGAAAGAGATATTGAGATTTTTGACAATCTTTGGAAGAGAAAAGATGAAGATTATAGCAACTCTCTAAAATTTTTAATAGAGTGCTTAAATAACTATTATAAACAAAAAGTTATTCTTTTGATAGATGAGTATGATACACCACTACTCACTGCCCATGAGTTTGGGTACTACAATGAGGCTCTACAATTTTTTAAAACTTTCTATGGTGGAGCTTTAAAATCTAATGTTAATTTACAGATGGGAGTACTTACTGGAATAATAAGAGTAGCTCAAGCTGGGATATTTTCAGATTTAAATAATTTTACAACAGATAGTATTTTAAATACAAAAAGATATGAAGAATATTTTGGACTACTTGAGAATGAAGTTGAGAAAGCTCTAAAATATTATAATGTTGAATATAATCTTGAAGATGTAAAAGAGTGGTATAATGGATATACTTTTGGAAGTGTACAGATTTATAATCCTTGGAGTATATTAAATTATCTTGAAAATAAAAAACTTACTACTTATTGGGTAAATACTTCCTCGAACTATCTGATTAGAGAGATATTGAGAAAGAGTGGTAGAGATATTTTTGATAGTTTAGAAAGACTTTTCAATCAAGAGGAGATAAGAGTAAGGATAAATCCAAATGTAGAGGTACATAGAGATCTTAATACAAATGAGATATTCTCATTGATGTTGTACTCTGGTTATCTGACAATTAAAAAAGAGATAGCTGATAATGTTTTTACAATTAGAATACCTAACAAGGAAATTACATCTTTTTTCCATAATACTTTTATTGAGATAATTTTTAAAGATAGTATAGATATTGATGATGTTAAATTTTCTTTAATAGATAGGGATTTAAAAGGATTTGAAAAAGCTTTTAGTAAACTTATAGCTCAATATCTTAGCTCCTATGATATCAGTTCTCCATACGAGAATCCTTATCATATGTTCTTACTAGGATTTTTCACAAGTATGAGAAGTGATTACATAGTAAATTCTAACCAAGAGAGTGGATATGGTAGACCTGATATTGTATTAAGACCTTTGAATAAGACTAAGACAGGGTATATTATGGAGTTAAAATCTGTAAAAAAGGGAGAGAGTATAGAGAAAAAGTTAGAGGAAGCTAAAAAGCAACTGATAGAAACTTATTATGAAGCGGATTTAGAAAAAAATGGAATAAAGGATATAGTAAAAATTGCAATAGTTTTTGAAGGAAAAAGGGTAGAGTTTAGATATGTAAACTAGAAAAACAGGGAGCCGATTTATGATAGATACTAAAGAGAGACGTTTTGAAGAGGATATAGAAAATTATTTGTTAAATAGTAATGGTTATCTAAAGGGAAATCAAAAAAATTATAGTAAAGAGAGGGCTATTGATTTATCAAAATTAATAGCTTTTATCAAAGCTACTCAACCTAAAGAGTGGCAAAAATATGAGAGAAACTATGGAGCTGACAGTGAGGATAAACTATATAAGAGATTTCAAGAGGCTGTGGGTAAAAATGGTTTAATTTATGTATTGAGACATGGGATAGAGGATAGGGGAGCAAGAATAAAACTAATAGCTTTCAAGGCTGAAACTAATCTCAATCAAAAGATAATAAATGACTATAATTCAAATATAGTTGAATGTATCAGACAATTCAAATACTCCACAGAAAATGAAAATTCAATAGATATGGTTATCTCTATAAATGGTATTCCTCTAGTGGCTTTGGAATTAAAAAATCAACTTACAGGACAGGATATTAATAATGCTAAAAGGCAGTATGTAGAGGATAGAAACCCAAAAGAGCTATGTTTTCAATTTGATTCAAGATTTTTAGTATATTTTGCCGTAGACCTATACGAAGTAGCTATGACAACTACATTAAACGGAAAGAATACTTTTTTCCTACCTTTTAACCAAGGAAGTAATGGGGCTGGAAATGTAGGGGGAGCAGGAAACCCAGAGGTAAAGAATGGATATACAACATCATATCTATGGGAGAATGTGTTAAGAAAAGATGTTCTATTTGAGATTTTACAAAGATATATCCATGTGGCAGTGGAAACTAAAATAGATAAAGAGAGTGGTAAAAAGCATACAAAGAAAAAGTTAATATTCCCACGTTATCATCAATTAGATGTAGTAACAAAGCTTATTCAAAATGTAAAAGAAAATGGTTCTGGACATAATTACCTTATACAGCACTCTGCTGGTTCTGGAAAATCTAACTCAATAGCTTGGTTGGCTTATGGACTTGCCAATCTTCACAATAAAGAAAATGAAAAGATATTTAATTCAATAATAGTAGTAACAGATAGAACTGTCTTAGATAGTCAGCTCCAAGATACTATCTACTCCTTTGACCATACAAAAGGTGTGGTGGAAAAGATAGATGGAACTTCTAAAGATTTGAGAGAGGCTATCAACAATGGAAAGAAAATTATCATAACTACACTTCAAAAATTCCCATATATCTATCAAGAGATAGATGATAATACAAATAAGAGATTTGCTATAATTGTAGATGAGGCTCACTCATCACAGACAGGTAACAGTGCTAGAAAATTAAAACAAGCTCTAGCAGATACAGAGGAAGCTTTGAGGGAGTATGCAGAATTAGAAGGATTAGAAGAAGCTAGTCTAAAAGATGGAGAGGACTATATAGTACAGGAGATGTTATCCCATGGAAAACAGAAAAACCTCTCATTCTTTGCCTTTACAGCTACTCCAAAACAAAAGACTTTGGAGATGTTTGGAACTTTACAACCTAATGGAAACTTTACTCCATTTCATATCTATTCTATGAAACAGGCAATAGAAGAGGGATTTATCCTAGATGTATTGAAAAACTATACTACTTACAAGACATACTACAAGATAATAAAATCTATCACTGAAAATCCAGAATTACCGAGTTCAAAAGCTCTTAGAGCGATACAGAGATATGAATCTCTACACACTCACAATCTTTCACAAAAAACAGCTATTATGGTTGAAACTTTTAGAGAGAATACTAGACACAAGATAGGTGGAAAAGCTAAGGCTATGGTAGTTACAGCCTCAAGAATTCATGCTATTAGATACTATCAACAATTTAACGAATATATAGAAAAGAAAGGATATGATGATATCCATGTATTGATAGCTTTTTCTGGAAGCTTAAAAGATGGTGAGATAGAATACACAGAGGAGAGCTTAAATAGGACTTTAGATGGAAAAACAATCAGAGAGAAACAGTTACCAGAAGAGTTCCATAAAGATGGGTACTCTATTCTTATAGTAGCTGAAAAATATCAAACAGGATTTGATGAGCCACTACTTCATACAATGTTTGTGGATAAAAAATTACAGGGAGTAAAGGCAGTACAAACTCTATCTAGATTGAATAGAACTTGTAGTGGAAAAACTGATACCTTTGTACTAGATTTTGTAAATACAGCTGAGGAGATAGAGGAGTCATTCAAACCATACTATACTTGTACCACTCTTGATGAGGGAATAGACCCAAATATAATTTATGATATTAGAGAGAGTATAAAGAACTATGGATTTTATGATAGAGAGGATATAAAGGAGTTCCTAAAGATTTTCTTGAAAAAAGGTAAGCAGACAGAGAGAGATTTAGGAAAATTGACAGGGATATTTAAACCAGTTATTGATAAATACCTAGCATTAGATGAAGAGCAGAGATATGAGTATAAAGGACACATTAAAAACTTCAATAAATGGTACTCATACATCATTCAGATAATTAGAATGTATGATAAGGAGTTACAAGAGGAGTTTAACTTTACTCATTACTTGGAAAAATTACTTCCTCAAGCTAAAGATGATACTCAGGTAGATTTGAATAATAAGTTGAGATTAGAGTTTTATAAGCTTGAGAAAAGTTTTGAAGGAAGTATAGCATTGGAACCAACTAAAACTGATGAGATGCTGATTAATACTAAAGAGGCTAAAAGTTCGACTATTTCAGAAGAACCTGTTGAAGTTTTAGATGAATTGATTAAGAAGATAAATGAAAGATTTAAAGGTATATTCAATGAAGAGGATAGAGTTATAGTAGAAACTATCTTTGAGAGATGTAAAAAAGATAAGAATTTGAAAAAATACGCTCAAAAGAATGATGAAGAGGTATTTAATCAAAGTATATTCCCAGATGTTTTTGGAAAGATAGCTCAACAGTGCTATATGGAATCTATGAAATCCTTTACTAAACTTTTCCAAGATAAAGAGTTCTATGAGAGTATTATGAAAGAGATAGCTAGAGAAACTTATAGAGATTTTAATAGTTAGGAAAAAAGAAAAAATAATCTCTCAGAGTTCAGTATTTTTCTAGCTTGAAAAAAATATAGTTGGCCGTAAATTGGCCGTAAAAAATTAAAAACCCTATAAAATATATGAAAAAATGAATTTCTTATAAAATAGAAGTCCCAATTTTAAAGGCTTAGAAAGGGATAAAAATCGGTATTTGTAGAGTGGGAATAATCGCTGATTTTTAATCTAAGTATTGATTTTATTGAGTTAGTTTAGATTAAAAAAAGGCTCTGACAATAAAATGACAATGTTTTAAAAATTTACCTCTAGTAATTTTACTAGGGGTTTTCTTTATACAATAAAAATCCTCAGATTTTACTCTGAGGATTAATAAGGATTAATATGTAATTCCTAATTTTTCTTTTAAAGCAGCAGTTAAGACTGCGGAACAATTTATCTTTTTTTCTTTTACAATATCATTAAGCCATCTTGGGATTGTCACATTTTTTCTTTCCATTTCATTTTTATACTCATCTCTATAAGGAGCCATATAAACCTCTACTAGTTGAATAAAATCTCCTTCATTTAATTCAGTAGTATCAGTATATGGAATAGTAGGTTTAGGAATATCTTCTTTTTCTTCTTCTAAACAACTTAAATAAACTCCTAGACAATCTTTTGCCATAAACAAGGCATCTTCTAAATCTTCTCCTTGAGTATTAGCCATCGGTAAATCTGGAAACTCTATCCAATACCCTCCCTCTTCTGCTGCATGGAATATTGCAGGATAAATATATTTATCTTTCATAGTTTCCCTCCTATTATTAAGAGAAACTAGAGCTACTTAGCTCTAGCCTCTTTAAGAATTTTATTGTATAACCCTTTACTAATATCTTTATTATGTCTAGGAACGGGCAAGGCTTTCCCATTCTTAGTATAAATATAATGGCTGCCTTTGGTTCTACAATATTCCCAACCATTTTCTTTTAATAGTTGGATGAGGTCTTTAAAGTTTGTTCCCATGGTTCCACCTCACTTATATTATACGCATTATAAATGTGTATGTCAATATTTTCCTCAGATAATATTCAGTTGCCAATGTCCAATTTTTTATTTTTATGCTTCTACTGTTTCATATTGTAAAAATATAGGTGTTTGGTGTATAATAGAATTCTAAGAAGTTGCAATTTATTAAACTAACTACTTGTAAAATACAAAGAAGAGTGTATAGATAAATATAATCAAAGGAAGAATGAGAGGTGAGAGTATTTTAAAAAATATAGCTGAGATAGAAAAAGAACTTAGTGTAGAATAAATATAAAAAACATGGGGGCATTAAGATATGAAAAAAGATTTTAAAGGAATAGAGACAATATTAGCTCATTATGGAGAGGAGAGAAAAGCTCATAATGGAGCTATCGTTCCACCAATATATCAAAATACACTTTTTGCTTTTGAAGATTGGGATGGAATAGATAGAGCATTTTCAGATCCTGTAAATAATAGTATTTATACAAGAGGGAATAATCCATCTGTGAGTATAGTTGAAAAAAAGATAGCTAAATTGGCAGGAGGAGAAAAAGCTAGATTATTTGCTTCTGGAATGGGAGCTATATCAAGTGCTATTATGAGTTGTGTACATACTGGGTGTCACGTTATTACATTAAAAAATATTTATGGTCCAGCTTTAAACTTATTAGACGTATATTTAAGAAACAAGTTTAATATAGAGATCACTTTTGTAAGTGGAGAGGATACTGAAGAGATAAGAGCAGCTATAAAAGAGAATACAACACTTATTTATTTAGAAAGTCCATCTTCAGCGGTATTTTCTATGCAGGATATAGGTGAGATAGCTAAAATAGCTAGAGAAAAAGGGATAAAAACTGTCATTGATAACACTTGGGCCACTCCTTTATATCAAAAACCATTAGAGATGGGAATAGATTTAGAAGTGCATTCTTGTTCAAAATATTTAGGAGGGCACAGTGATGTAATATCAGGGGTAGTTATTGGAAAGGCTGAGTTAATTGATTCAATCTATCAAAATGAATATTTATTATATGGGGCAAAAATGGCTCCCTTTGAAGCTTGGCTATTAATGAGAAGTTTGAGAACGCTACCTATGAGAATGGAAAGACATCAGAGAAATGCTATGAAAATAGCAGAGTTTTTAGAAAAACATCCTAAAATAAAGAGAGTAAATTATCCAGGATTAAAGAGTTTTCCTCAATATGAATTAGGAAAAAAACAGATGACTGGGTATAGTGGTCTTATGAGTTTTGTGATAGACACTGATGATGTTCAGGAGTTAAAAAATTTCGTAAATGGCTTAGAAATATTTAGTATAGGAGTTAGTTGGGGAGGGCATGAGTCACTAATCCATGCTCCTGCAATAGCTTATTTAAAAGAGATGACACCAGAGCAATTTAAAGCAACAGGATTATCTTTAGGAGTAATTAGAATATCAGTGGGATTAGAGGATCCTGATGATTTAATAGAGGATTTAAAAATAGCATTAGACAATATGTAATTTAAAAGTAGTTATTGTTAATTGTGATTCTAATAGAGAGGAAAAATGATAAAAAATATTATTTTATTCCAAGAAGTTGATTAACTATGAGCTTCCAAAATTCTAAGAGCTTTAGCTCT
>DXSD01000094.1 GCA_019410665.1 Fusobacterium sp. | reverse complement strand
AATGTTATAAACATTGAGTTTATCTTAATAAAAAAATTTGACATATAGGGAGGAATATATTATGAGGAAAATAATAATTGATACAGATCCAGGAATTGATGACGCAGTAGCCATTGCTTTAGCAGTGAAAAGTGACAAATTGGATGTACAACTTATAACTACTATTGCCGGAAATGTAGATGTAAATAAAACAACAAAAAATACTTTAAAACTTATGGAGTTCTTTAATTTAGATATACCTGTAGCAAAGGGTTGTGCTACTCCTTTACTAAAAAAATTAGAGGATGCTGCAGATATTCATGGAGAAACTGGAATGGCTGGATATGATTTCCCAGAACCTACAAGAAAAGTTTTACCTATACATGCAGTAGAGGCACTTCGTGAAACTATAATGAGTAGTAAAGAAAAAATAACTCTTGTTCCAATAGCTGCTCTTACTAACATAGCTTTACTATTTACTATGTATCCAGAAGTAAAAGAAAATATTGAAGAGATTGTTATGATGGGTGGAAGTTTAACATCTGGAAATACAAATACTGTAGCTGAATTTAATATTTATGTTGACCCTCATGCAGCTGCAATAGTTTTCCAATCTGGAGTTAAAATAAATATGGTTGGTTTAGATGTAACTAGACAAGCAGTATTACATCATGAAAATAGTTTAAAAATTAAAGAAACTGGAAAAACTGGAGAGATGTTTTATAGTATGTTCCAACACTATCGTGGAGGAAGTTTAAAAAATGGTCTTCGTGTGCATGATGCTTGTGCTATTGCTTATCTTTTAAAACCAGAAATATTTGAAACTCAAGAGCGTTATGTTGAGGTAGTTACTGATGGAATCGCTGCTGGAGCTTTAGTTGCAGATGCTGCCATGAAAAAGAATGCTGATAAAAAACCTAATATAAATGTTTGTACTTATATAGATGGACAAGCTTTTGAAGAGTGGATAGTAAACGAATTTAGAAAATAAAGGAGAGATTATGTTAGAAGCTATTATTGTTTTAGTTGTTTTAGGGTTTATTGGTTATTTTATTATAAAAAATTATAATCCAACAGTTATTTTACTAGCTGGTGGAATCTTACTTATGATAATTGCACTAGTACTTGGACACCCTTTATATCCAGAAGGAAAAGGAACTGGTTTTGCTCTATTTGATATATTTTTAAAACTTAAAGATACTATTCAAGGACAACTTAAAGGTGCTGGATTAATATTAATGATTTTATTTGGATATTCTGGTTATATGAATAAAATAGGTGCTAATCAAGTAGCAGTTGATATGTTAATTGGTCCTATGAAAAAAATAAAGTCTCAAGCTTTATTTATTCCATTAGTTTTCTTTATAGGAAATTTAATGTCTCTAGTTGTTCCTAGTGCATCTAGTTTAGCAATTATTTTAATGGCTATTCTTTACCCTATGTTACAAGGAATGGGAATATCATCTTTAACTGCTGCTGGAGTTATAGCTATGACAGCTACAATTATGCCAACTCCTCTTGGAGCTGACAATGTTATTGCTGCTCAAACTTTAAATATGAATCTTATGGAATATGTTATTTATAATGCTAAAATATCTATTCCTGTTCTGATATTACTTGGTGGAATCCATTATGCATGGCAAAGATATTGTGATAAAGTTGAAGGAGAATCTGCATTTATAAAAATAGATGAATCAAAATTAAAACAACAAGAGAGTACAACTCTTCCAAAAATTTATGCACTACTCCCTATTCTACCATTAATATTAATTTTAATTGTAGGAATTGCTGGTATGTTTATAAAATCTGTTAGCATGGATGTATTTATCTTAACTTTCATCTCTTTTATAGTAGCAATTATTTTTGAAACTCTTAGAACAAAAGATTTTAAAGCTGTTACTGATGGAGCTTCTCAAATGTTTTTAGGAATGGGAGAAGGATTTGGTAGAGTAGTTATGTTAGTAGTTGGAGGATCTCTGTTTACTAATGGAGTTCAAGCTCTTGGTGTTATAGATAGTCTACTTAGTGCTGTTGAAAACTCTAGTTCTGCTGGGCTTATAACAATGGTAATATTTGCTACCGCTACTTGCTTATTTGGAATTTTAAGTGGTGGAGGATTACCAATGTTCTATGCAACTATCTCACTTATTCCTGAAATTGCTGAAGGAGCAGGAATACATGGAATGTTAATTTCATTACCTATGCAAATGATAGCAAACCTATCTAGAACAATGTCACCAGTAGCTGCAGTTATTATGATAGTAGCATCTACTGTTGGAGTAAGTCCTGTAAGAATTTTAAAACGTACAGCAGTTCCGTCATTTATTGCTATCGTTTTAGTTCTGGTTTTTGCAGTAATTATTCTTCCATTTTAATTTGGAGGTAATATGGAAATAAAAGCTAAAAAATCAACTAATATATTTTTTTCAAAGGTAGAGAGTATTGGTAACTCTCTACCTCATCCTATTTATATATTTATCATCTTAAGTTTTGTAGTTATGGTTATTTCAGCTATTTTTTCTGGGAAGGTTATATCTACAAATAATTCTGGAGATATTTTAACAATTAAAAATCTTCTAAATAGAGATGGAATCATTTGGATATTAAAAAATTCAGTTAAAAACTTTATTGGCTTTCCTCCATTAGGAATGGTGTTAGTTACTATGTTAGGAATAGGTTTAGCAGAAGAAACAAACTTTTTAAAAACACTTTTAAAGCTCTGCATAGTTAAGGCTCCTGTAAAACTTGTCACTTCCATTGTTGTATTTTCTGGAATTATGGGAAATGTAGCAGGTAGTGCAGTTTTTATTATAATTCCACCTCTTGCAGCTATAATATTTAAGTCCTTAGGAAAACATCCTATTGCTGGATTAGCTGCTGGCTTTATTGGAGTTTCTGGGGGGCTCAGTGCCAATTTACTAATTACTCCAACAGATGTTATTAATGCTGGAATTACAGATTTAAGTGCTAAAATTATAGATCCTAATTACTCTGTTAACCCCTCAGCTAACTGGTACTTTATGATAGCTTCAACTTTTCTTTTAACTTTAGTTGGTACCTTTGTTATTGAAAAGATAATTGAACCTAAACTTGGTAAGTTTGAAGATTACCATGCTGATGATAATATCATGTACATAACTTTTAAAGAAAAAAAAGCACTAAAAATATCTGGTATTAGCACTTTAATTTATATAATTTTAATACTTATTACTATTATCCCTAGCAATGGAATATTAAGAGGAAATAACGGATCATTAGTTCCATCTCCTTTTTTAGATTCAATGATACCTATTCTTACTCTTTTATTTTTCATTCCAGCTCTTACATATGGAATAGTTACGAAACAAATTAGCTGTGGAAACGATTTGGTAAAACTCTTATCTAAAGCTTTAAGTGGCCTATCTAGCTTTGTATTACTATGTTTTTTTGCAGCCCAATTTGTTAGTTTCTTTTCTTATACAAATTTAGGAGTTTGGATATCTATTACTGGAGCTACTTATTTAAAGAGTATTAATATTTCTGGACTTCCTGTAATTTTAATGTTTATTTTATTTTGTACATTTACTAATTTTTTCATTGGAAGTCTCTCTGCTAAATGGACAATATTAGCTCCAATATTTGTTCCAATGTTTATGGAAATGGGCTTGTCTCCAGAATTTACTCAAGCTGCCTTTAGGATAGCTGATTCTGTTACAAACCCAATATCTCCATTAGAACCTTTTATCCCTTTTGTACTTATAACTATGCAAAAATATAATCCTAAATATGGTCTTGGAACTCTAATTTCAATTATGTTTCCTTTATCTATCAGTTTTTTAATTTTTTGGACTTTGCTCTTAGTTATATGGTATAATCTAAATCTTCCACTTGGACCTGAAGCTATTATATTTTTATAATAGCTTCTTTTTAATTTTCTCAATAACTCTAAATATAGCTCCACAAACAATGCTCGGAACTATCCACGCTAGTCCATAATCTTGGAAAGGTAAACTTAAGTAAAAATTATAGATATTTAAAGGACAACTTCCTAACATTTGTAATGTTTCTATAGCGCCTATAACTCCTGCTCCAACTACACATCCTATGAATATTCCTCTATCATCTAAATATCTTTTAAAGAAATTTAATACAATTAATACAATAGCTATTGGATAGATAAATGTTAATATCGGTGCTGCAACTTGTACTATTAGATCCACACCAAAACTTGCAAAAATTAAACTTACTACAACATTTATAATAACTATTTTTTCATACTTTACTTTAAATATAGTACTAAAATAATCTCCTACAGTTGCAGTAAGACCAATAGCAGTTGTTAAACAAGCTCCAGCTACACAAATTCCTAAAAGCATATTTCCACTTTTACCTAAAAGTTGTGCTACAATTGCATTTAATAACTGTGTAGTTCCTTTATTTTCAAGCACCGAAGTAGAAGTAGCTCCTATATAAAGAAGTCCACCATATACTATTGCTAGTCCAAAGACAGCTATTGCACTTGCTTTTAATAAGAATGATAATTGCGATTTTCTATCTAAATCCCTATTTTTTCCTGTTATTGTTTTTAAGATTATACTAGCGAAAATTATTGCTGCCAGGGTATCCATTGTTTGATATCCATTATAAAAACCATATCTAAAGTTATTTGTAGTATTAGTTACTACAACTTCTCCAATTGGATCTGAAATCCCTTTAAAAATTATGATAGTCAATACTACTAATAGTATTGGAGTTAAAATTTTTCCAATTCTATCTATTACAGCACTCTCTCTCAATGAAAATAATAATACTATAGCAAAATAGATTATTAAAAATATATATTTAGCTCCAGAGTTAGAAGTTCCAATATATGGAGTCATCATAACTTCAAATGCTGTTGCCCCTGTTCTAGGAATAGCTAAAAATGGTCCAATAGCCAAAATTAAAGCAGTATTAAAAATTCTACTAAACAATGGTGAAACTCTATCTGAAAAATGATCCAATTCACTTCCAGCAAAACCAGAAGCAATTATTCCCATCAATGGAAAACCTATTCCTGTAATACAAAATCCAAAAGCTGCTAATTTCCAATTCTCTCCTACTATATATCCAACTGTTGGTGGAAATATTAAATTTCCAGCTCCAAATAACATAGCAAATAGTGCAAATCCTGTTAAAATAATATCTCTTGTCTTATAAATTGTTCTCACTCCTTCGTTTATTGATTAAAAACCTCTCCCCATATACTTTATACTATTTTTTTAGACATAAACGACTTAGAAATTATAACATTTTTTCTAAATTACGTCAAACCTTATTCTTTTACTATATATTTTTTTATTTTTTATACTTATTTTTCAATATTCTGAAACTTTTTTTCTTAAATTCATAGTATTATTTTATACTTGCATTTATTTCGACAAATTTAGTATAATATAATTAAATATGAAGTTTAAGGAGGAAGTTTTCATGTCAGTTTTATTTATTAATTATCCTAAATGTAGTACTTGCATCAATGCAAGAAAATGGTTAGAAGAAAATAATATAGAATTTGAGAGCAGACACATTGTCGAAAATAATCCTACAAAGGAAGAGTTAAAAAAATTTATTGCTTTAAGTGGATTACCAGCAAAAAAATTCTTTAATACAAGTGGTATTTTATACAGAGAGATGAACCTAAAAGAAAAACTTACCACAGCTACTGAAGATGAGATGATAGAAATTTTATCTTCTAATGGTATGCTTGTTAAGAGACCTCTTGTTATTACAGAAAAAGGTGTCTTAATTGGTTTTAAAAAAGATAAATGGGAAGAGTTTTTTAAATAATTAGGAGGTATCTTATGAAGAAACTTTGTGAAGTTGATAGAGAGATTTTTGATGCTATTGAAGCTGAAAAAAGAAGACAAAATGAGGGAATTGAATTAATTGCATCTGAAAATTTTGTTTCTGAAGCTGTACTTGAGGCAGCTGGAAGTATAATGACAAATAAATATGCTGAAGGATATCCAGATAAGAGATATTATGGTGGTTGCCATATTGTTGATATAGCTGAAAAACTTGCTATTGAAAGAGCTAAAAAACTTTTCAATGTAAGTTTTGTAAATGTTCAACCACACTCTGGTTCACAGGCTAATATGGGGGTTTATAAAGCTCTTTTAAACATTGGAGATACTGTACTAGGAATGAAGTTAGACCATGGTGGTCACTTAACTCATGGAAAAAATGTAAATTTCTCTGGAAAGGATTATAATATCGTTTCATATAGTGTTTCTCAAAATGATGAGAGAATTGATTATGATGAGGTAGAAAGAATAGCTCTTGAAACTAAACCAAAGATGATAATTGCTGGTGCTAGTGCATATTCAAGAGTGATAGATTTTAAAAGATTTAGAGAGATAGCTGATAAAGTTGGAGCTTATCTAATGGTAGATATGGCTCATATAGCAGGGCTTATAGCAGCTGGAGTTCATCCATCACCTGTTCATTATGCTCATGTTGTAACTACTACTACTCATAAAACTCTAAGAGGTCCTCGTGGTGGAATTATTATGACTAACGATGAAGAGATAGCCAAAAAAATTGATAAGTGTATTTTCCCAGGTATACAAGGTGGTCCACTTATGCATATAATAGCCGCTAAAGCAGTTGCCTTTAAAGAGGCTCTTTCTCCAGAATTTATAGAGTATCAAAAACAGATTGTAAAAAATGCTCAAACTTTAGCAAAAACATTAGAAAACGGTGGACTTAGAATAGTAAGTGGTGGAACTGATAACCATATGATGCTTATAGATGTAAAATCTAAAGGACTTACAGGAGCACAAGTTGAAAAAGCTTTAGACCTTGCTGGAATCACTGTTAATAAAAATGGTATCCCTTATGATACTGAAAAACCTATGGTAACAAGTGGAATAAGAGTAGGAACTCCTGCTATGACTACTAGAGGTATGAAAGAAAAAGAGATGGAAGAGATTGGAAATTTCATTCTTAGAGTTATGGAAAATATTAACAATGAAGCTGAACTTTTAAAAATAAAAGATGAAGTTAAAACTCTTTGTTTAAGATTTCCACTATATCAATAATGAAAAAAGAGAGTTTCATTCGAAACTCTCTTACTTTTATTCTAACTAAAATTATAGAGCTGCTTTTGCAGTTTCTGCTAATTTAGTGAATTCAGCTGCATTGTTTAAAGCGATATCAGCTAAAACTTTTCTATCTAATACGATTC
>DXSD01000093.1 GCA_019410665.1 Fusobacterium sp. | reverse complement strand
CACTGTTGAAAGTAATAATAATGCCATTGCTAGTTTTTTCATTTTGATTCCCCCTCGATGTCTTATTTATAGATTTATAATACTACTAAAATTCGTTTTTGTGTAGATAACAATTATTTTTATTATTTGTTCTCATAAAAAAAATACTTTCCCCATTTTTATTGGGTTTTCAACACTTTAAATTTTATTTTTTGTTCGTACTACTCTTTATTTTTATAAATTTTCCTCTCTATAAATCTATATCATAATAAAAAAGAAGAAAGTTTTACCTCATATTGGAAATATTTTCCAACGTTTATTATAGTAAAACTCTCTTCTTTCTATATATTTTTTATCTCTTTATACTAGTCATCCCAACACTCAACATTCTTAAGACCAGGAATAGATGTTTTTCTAAATTTAGGATCTAATCCTTGAGCTTTTTGAGTTCTATAATCTTTTAAAGCTTCCATAGCTATCTTTCCAAGAAGTCCAATTGCTATTAAGTTAATTATAGCCATAATTCCCATAAATAAATCTGCCATATCCCAAACTACTTGAATTTTAGCTAAACTTCCAAACATAACCATTCCTACAACACATGCTCTATAGATGTTCAAAATAAATTTGTTTCCATTTAAAAACTCTATGTTAGCTTCTCCATAATAGTAATTTCCTATTACTGATGAAAAAGCAAATAGGAAGATACAGATAGCTATAAATACACTTCCCCAACTTCCAACTTGAGATACTAAAGCATCTTGTGTAAGTTGTATTCCATCAGAAACCCCTTTTAAACTCTCTCCAGATACAAGAATTATAAAAGCTGTAGCAGAACAAATTAATAAAGTATCTGTAAATACTCCCAAAGTTTGAATAAGTCCTTGCTTTACAGGGTGAGATACATTTGCTGTAGCTGCTGCATTAGGAGCACTTCCCATTCCAGCTTCATTTGAGAAAAGTCCTCTTTTTACTCCCTGCATTACAACTACACCAATTCCACCACCAAGAGCTTGATTAAATCCAAATGCTCCACTTATTATTTGAGAAAAAACATGTGGTATCAATGTTATATTTTTTAATATAACAAATAGTGCTATTAAAACATAAGCTACTGCCATTATTGGAACTATATATTCAACAAATTTAGCAATTCTCTTTACTCCACCAAATATAATAATTCCTGTCATCACAGATAGAATAATCCCTAAAACTGTTCTATCTGTTGAAAAAGCTTTTTCAAAAGCCAATGTGATTGTATTAGCTTGTACTGAGTTAAAAATAAGTCCAAACACAATAGATATAATTATAGAGAATAAAATTCCCATCCATCTTTGCCCAAGAGCTTTCTCCATATAGTAAGCTGGTCCACCTCTAAAGTGATCTCCCTCTTTCTCTTTATATATCTGTGCCAATGTACTTTCAACAAAACTTGAACTAGCTCCAATAATTGCCATAACCCACATCCAAAAAACTGCTCCAGGTCCACCTATAGATATAGCGATAGCTACTCCAGCTAGGTTTCCTGTTCCAACTCTTGAGGCAGTTGATATACAGAAAGCTTGGAATGAAGAGATTCCATTATGACCATCTTTACCCTTTACAGCTCCCTCACCTAATAGTAAAATCATATCCTTTAACATTCTGAATTGAACAAATCCTGTTCTAGCAGTAAAATATACTCCTAAACCTACTAACATAATTATCAAAACATAAGACCATAAAAAATTATTTAATCCATAGAAAAAACTTAATATAAATTCCACTATCTTTCCTCCTAACAATTTTTTTTGAAATTTTTAATTTTTCTAAAATAAAATTTTATTCTTATATATGATAAACTATTTACTAAAATATGTCAATAACTTTTATCAATCATTTGTTTAATTTAGTATATATTTTTTATATAATTTTTAATTTGTTAATTTTTATATAAAAATATGAGCTGTTGCAAATTCTTAAATTGCAACAGCTCATAGTATAAACATTACCTATTTATAAAATTATACTATTTTATCTTTGGGAAATATTTAGTATGTAATAGCTCATGTGCTTTATGACTTAATGGGTAATCTAAGTATTTATCATACATAGCTTTTACATATGGATTTTCATGTGATCTTCTTATCTCTAATCCTCTATCTATATTATTTAATCCCTCTGCTCTCTTCTCTAAAGTGATTTGTTTTTTCAGTGCTTTTGGTTGTCCTCCACCACCGATACATCCACCTTTACATGCCATTATCTCAATAGCGTGGAAGAACTCTTCTCCAGCTCTTATCTTATCTAGCATTTTTGCTGCCTCTTCTAATCCATGAGCAACTCCAATTCTAAGCTCAATATGTCCTATTGTTAATTCAGCAACTCTGAATCCTTCCCAACCTCTTAACTCAGTAAACTCTATGTTATCTAAATGAGTTCCTGTAATCATCTCAACAGTTGTTCTAGTAGCAGCTTCAATAACTCCTCCTGTTCTTCCGAAGATTATTCCTGCTCCTGAATATTGTCCTAATGGATTATCAAACTCCATCTCTTCAACATCATTTAAATCTATTCCAGATTCTTTAAATATCTTAATTAACTCTCTAGTGGAGATTACATAGTCAGTATCGTAGTTATCTCCTCTTGAGAACTCTGGTCTAGCTGCTTCATATTTTTTAGCAAGACAAGGCATAATAGCAACTGAAGCTATCTCTTCTCTTCTAAATCCTTGCTCTTTTGCCCAGATATCTTTTGCTATTGTAGAGAATATCTCCATAGGCGATTTAGCTGTAGATGGTACATCCATCATATCTGGATAGTTTTGCTCGATAAATTTTACCCAAGCTGGACAACATGAAGTTAGTATTGGAAGTTTTACTGTATCATCACCTTTGTAATATCTCTCCAATCTCTCTTGGAACTCTGCTGCCTCTTCCATAATTGTCATATCAGCTGCCCAAGTAGTATCAAATACATAGTTTACTCCTAACTTTTTAAGAGCTCCTACTAATCTCTTCTCTACGTTAGTTCCAGGCTCAAATCCAAAAGCTTCTCCTATTGCTACTCTTACAGCAGGGGCTATTTGAACAACAACTTTTTTATTAGGTGTAGCTAAATCTCTTAATAGATTTAAAGTATGATCTCCCTCAAAGATTGCTCCTACTGGACATGCTGCAACACATTGTCCACAGTGAGTACATCTATCTGTATCTATTTCATGCTTCTCTTTTAACTTCCCATCTATACATTTTACAGGACAAACTCTTGCACAAGCTGTACATCCTATACATTTTTCTGTAATTCTAAACTTTAATAGATGGATACACTCTCCAGCTGGACATCTATGCTCTTCTATATGCTCCTCTATCTCTTCATAAAATTGTTCTATACTCTCTAATATTAGGTTATGTTTTTGATTTAATTTTGTTTTGATAGTTTCAGATAGATATCTTAGTAAATATACATCTCTCATTGTTGCTTTACCTTTAGATATTCTATCTAATATTCTCCAAATTCTTTCTATCTCATTTTCAACTTGGAAATATTGTTCATACTCACTATTTTTTACTTTACCAATTAAAAACTCTATATAGAATTTTGCAAAAGTTATAATACAGTCCTCTTCAGATAAAATTATAATATTTTTATCTACTCCTTCTGGGAAAAGAGAAAAGTCTATTACTTTATCTAGACTCTTAGCTGTTAAAAAACCTCCAAATGGAAGTCCAAATTGAGCAGCTTTAAAATTCTTTTTATTTTTTATTCCTCCAACTAATCCAATAACATCTCTTAAAGTACAATTCTCTGGAATCTCAATTGTTCCTGGATTGTTTACCCTTCCTGCTACTGTTACTAATTTTTCATTTTCTTGCTCTACTATCTTCTCTTCTAAATCCTCTACTACTGAGAAAACTGAACCATATGAACTTTGAAGAATAAATCCTTTATCTGACATCTGTCCTCCTAATTATCTTTTAAATTTAAATTTAACTTTACTTAACAATATAAAATATAACTTTACTTTGTCGCCTATAGTACTTATTATTTTAACCAATAAAGTATAAAATTTCAAGTTATTTTTTATTTTTTACATTCTTTGAACAAGGATTTTACATATAATTATAAAAAATGACTCATTCTCATGAGCCATGCTTTATTTTTAAAGTATAGATTGAAAAATAACAGTTATAAACATTACAATAAAGATTTTTAACATCAATACTTTCTGATATATAGGCATCTTCAATGTTAAAACATAGTGTTTTAATGTTACATAACCTCTATATTTTTTTTGACCATTTAAAAACATAAAAACCTCAAAGGTTATCACTAACAATATGTTAAAAATTAAAGTTTTTGCCATTTTTCTCCCTACCCTCTATAATAAATTGTTAATCCTTTTAAAAAATTTCTAATATACTTATCTCCACACTCTCTATAGTTTTTGTGGTCCTCTTTTCTAAAAACTGCACTTAACTCAGATGATGAAAGTTCTAATCCAGCTAATTTAAATATCTCTAACATCTCTTCACTTTTAAAAGCAAGAGCTATTTTTAACTTTTTTAAAATAATATTATTTATATTATTTTTTGTTATTTTTACTGGTTCATATACTTTCCCATCCTTAGGTTCCTGCTTTCCTCTTTTTAAAATAATTAATCCATCTAAGAAAGCCTCTAAAACTCTGTTACTACACTTTAAAAAATCCTCTTCTCCCTCTCTTTTTAAAAGATTAATAAGTTCCTCATGAGAAATAGGATTCTCACCATATTTAAAAATCTCTAACATAGTTCTATCTTTTATATTAAGAGCATACCTAACTCTTCTCAATATATCATTATTTAGCATTTGTCCTCCAACAACAAATTTATTTTTGTAAAAAAGAGGATACATTAAATATCCTCTCTATATATTTTCTTGGCGCTCCCAGAAAGATTTGAACTCTCGACCCTCTGATCCGAAGTCAGATGCTCTATCCAGCTAAGCTATGGGAGCTATTATTTAAACTCTTTCAGCTATTAATTTTGCTGCCATCTCTTCAGCTATAGCTTCTAATTTTGTAATATCCTCTGCTTTAGGAGCTCCTTTTACTTCTACTGCTTCTCCTACTACTTCAATTCCTTTTAAAGCATCAGCAAAAGCTTGTATTCCTCTAACTCCTCCACCGCTCCACATCATGCTTCCAAAAATTCCAACATATCTATTTTTTAATCCATAGTTTTCTAATTTATGTAATAGAGGTTGTACCTTTGGATAAACAGAGTTATTGTGTGCACAAGAACCTAAAATTAATCCTTTATATTTCCAAATTTCACTTACTATAAAGCTTAAATCTGTTTTAGAAGCGTCATATATCTTAACTTCTTTTATTCCACAACAGTTTAATTTTCTTCCAATTATCTCAGCCATTTTAGCAGTATTTCCATACATACTTCCATATACTATAACCACACCTTCAGTTTCTGGCTCTAATTTTGCCCAAGTTTCATATAATGAAATTACTTTAGCAATATCTTTTCTCCAAATTAATCCATGAGAAGGACATATAAATTTTATCTCTAATCCTCCTAATTTTTTAATAGCATTTAAAACTTGAGGACCATATTTTCCAACTATGTTAGAATAGTATCTTCTCATTTCACTTTGATAAAACTCAAAGTTTACTTGATCATCAAAAATTCCTCCATCTAATGCACCAAAACTTCCAAAGGCATCATTAGAAAATAGGATTTTATCTGTTATATCATAAGTTACCATTGATTCTGGCCAGTGTACCATTGGCATCATAGCAAATGTTAATTTATGTGTTCCTAACTCTAAAATATCTCCCTCTTTTATAGTTACAAAATTCTCAACAGGAAACTCTGGAGAAAAAGCTTGTAACATCCCTAAAGTTTTAGCATTTCCAACTATTTTAACATTAGGAAATAATCTAATAACTTCTTTTAATCCACTTGAATGATCTGGCTCTACGTGGTTAACTATTATGTAATCTAAAGTTCTTCCAGATAAACACTCTACTATTTTATCTAAAAATGTAGAAGCACTTCCAATCTCAACAGCATCAATTACACAAGTTTTTTCATCATCAATAAAATATGAGTTATAAGTTACTCCATAAGGTAGTGGCATATAATTTTCAAATCTCTCAGTTTTTCTGTCATTAACTCCAATCCATGTTACATTATTTGTAATCTGTGTACAAAAATACATTTTTCCCTCCTAATTTTATTTAAAATTTTTTTTAACACTTCCATACATTTCATTTTTATTTCAATACATAATTTAATCTATACATTCAAATTTAATACTCCACATATATTATAATAGAATTATCAAATTTTTTCAAACTTTTTTTAATATAATTTAACTACAGTTAATAAATTTTTTCTATATTTTTTATATTTATGCTATAATTATATCAGTTAATTTACAGTAAATATTTTTAGAGGTGATTTTATGCATCCAACACTTTTTTCTATTGGAGGATTTGAAATAAGATTTTATGGCTTAATGTATGCCATCTCTTTCTTTTTGGGAATTGAAATAGCTAAATATATGGCTAAAGAGAGAGGCTATGATTCTAAAATTATTGAAAATTATGCTTTTGTTGCTATGTTATCTGGCCTTTTAGGAGGAAGATTATACTATGTATTTTTTAATTGGGATTATTATTCTCAATATCCTTTAGAAATTCTAGCAACTTGGCATGGTGGTATGGCTATACATGGGGGAATTATTGGAGGAATCATTGGAACTTTTATCTATGGCTATATAAAAAAATTAAACCCCTTAATATTGGGCGACTTTGCAGCTGCTCCACTTTTACTAGGACAGGCTCTTGGAAGATTTGGTAATTTTATGAATGGAGAAATTCATGGAGTTCCAACTTTTACTCCTTGGAAAGTCATTTTTTCCTTAAAACCAGATTTTTATAGTTGGTATAACAATTTTCTTACTTTAGATCTATTTGAAAAATTAAAATATAAAGCTCTGGTTCCTTGGGGAATTGTATTTCCTAACTCATCTCCTGCTGGAACAGAGTTCCCAAATATTCCACTACACCCTGCTATGCTATATGAATTAGTATTGAATTTTATAGGTTTTGTATTTATATTTTTCTATTTGAGAAAAAAAGAGGACAGAGCTCCTGGTTATCTATGGTGGAATTATATTATAATATATAGTCTGATTAGAATCTTTGTGAGTTTCTTTAGAGCTGAAGATCTTATGTTACTTGGTTTTAGAGCTCCACATGTAGTTAGTTTTTTAATGATTATTTTTTCTCTTATAATGATTAAAGTGGGCAAAAATAAAAATTTAGTTTATTAAATAGAAAAGGAGAAAACTTTTACTTCCAATCGC
>DXSD01000092.1 GCA_019410665.1 Fusobacterium sp. | reverse complement strand
ATTTCAATTTAAGAAATTTTTTAGAATAGATAATAAACTTCAAGAATGACGAAGATTAAAGAGAATAAATAGAGCAAGTCAGTGAAGTTGAATGCTAAAAAGCACAACTTTCTATTTTATTCTATCATAGGCAGAGAAAATATTTAAAATTTGTAGTCTAACTCCTATACTTAAACTCTCTTCATCAACATCAAACTTTTCATTATGAAGTGGAGCAACTATTCCTTTAGCTTTGTTTCCTACTCCTAAGTTAAAAAAAGCTCCTGGAACTCTTTCAACAAAATAAGCAAAATCTTCTACTCCCATATTAGCAATTTTTTTCTCATAAATAGACTTTTCTCCTAAATAATTAAGAGCATTATTTTTTATAATATCAATATACTCATCATGATTTATTAATGCTGTATATCCATCAGTAAAAGTAACTTTTCCTGTGGCACCATACCCTTTAGCACAACTTTCTACCATCTCTTTTACTCTCTCTTTTACTTTATTCTTTATCTCAGAAGATAGAGTTCTCAAAGTTCCAGAGATATTAACCTTTTGAGCTATTATATTCTCCTTCTCTCCCCCTACTATCTTTCCAAAACTTAATACAGCAGAATCTCTTGAATCAATATTTCTACTAACTACACTTTGAAGAGTTGTAACTATCCCACAAGCTGCTACAATAGCATCTATCCCTTGACTTGGATATGCTCCATGACAACTTGTTCCCTCTATTTCTATTTTAACATCTGTTGATGAAGCAGAATAGGCTCCATATTTTATCCCTATCATACCACACTCAATAGTAGGATCTACATGTAAACCAAAAATTGCATCTACTCCCTCTAAACAACCATCTTCTATCATAGGTAAAGCCCCTCCTGTTGTTTCTTCAGCTGGTTGAAATAAAAGTCTTATATTACATGGTAACTCTTCTCTATTCTCAGATAAAACTTTTCCTACTCCTAAAAGAATAGCTGTGTGTACATCATGTCCACATGCATGCATCTGTCCAGCTATTGTAGATCTATACTCTCTGTTTCCACACTCTAAAATTGGAAGAGCATCCATATCAGCTCTTAAGGCAATTGTTTTACTTTTATCCTTCCCCTCTATCTCTGCCACTATACCAGATTTCCCTATACCTACCTTATATGGAATTTTCATTTCATCAAGTAGATAAGTTACATAAGCAATTGTTCTTGGCAATTGAAAATCCAATTCTGGAATCTTGTGTAATTCACGTCTAGTTTCGATAAACCATTCTCTATTTTTTTCAATATCAGTAAAAATTCTATCTAAATTCATAACTCCTCCTCATTCCCTTAAAATTCTCATTTTGAACTATTTTATTCCTTAGGAAAAAAATTGTAAAATATACTTTTTTAATTTTATACATTTATTTTTTATATTTTTATTTTTTCAAATTTTGAAGTAGAATAACTTCAAATCAATAAAACAGATTGAGGCGCAATTGATAAGAGTAGAATTTATGAGCTATCCAAGCTATGATTAAATTTGAAAGGTAAAATTGCCGAAGTTTAAATCCTTTGGAAAGGGATTTTTGCTGGGTATGTAGATAAGATCTACATAACTGTCATTGAAGTTTTTCAATGTTGTGCTTTCTGTGGAACTAAAGAAATTTTTACATTATTTTTATGTACTTATTTTTTGACGTGTACCAGCAGAAGCCCTCTGCTGTTTTTTTTTACTAAAATTTTTTACAATGAGAGGGGAAAATATGAGAGTAGTACTAAAATATGGTGGTTCAAGTGTAGCCACTATTGAAAAAATCCAAAATATAGCTGATTATATTATCAAGCTAAAAAATACCTATGATGAGATTGTAGTAGTAGCTTCAGCTATGGGAAAAACAACTGATAAATTAATTGGACTTGCTAAGGAGATAACTGCTAATCCTAATCAAAGGGAACTGGATTCTCTAATGGCAACTGGAGAGCAGCAAACTGTGGCTCTTTTATCAATTGCTCTTAATTCTAAGGGGCAAAAGGCAATCTCACTTACTGGATTTCAAGCTGATATAAAAACATCTGGAGTGCATACAAAAAATAAGATTGAAAGTATATCTGCAAATAAAATTGAAGAACATTTAAAAGATGGAAATGTTGTTATAGTTGCAGGATTTCAAGGAGTAAATGAAAATGGAGATATCACTACCTTAGGAAGAGGTGGATCAGATACAAGTGCTGTGGCTCTAGCTGTAGCTCTTAAATGTGAATGTAGGATATATACAGATGTTGATGGAATATATAGTGTTGACCCAAGACTATATTCAAAGGCTAAATTTTTAGAAAAAATCTCCTATGAAGAGATGATGGAGATGGCAAATTTAGGAGCAGGAGTTATGGAAACAAGAGCAGTAGAGTTAGGAAAAAAATTTAATATACCAATTTTTGTAGGAAGAAGCTTAAGTGAAACAGGAGGAACATATATAATGGAAAAAAATATAGCATTAGAGGAAAAATTAGTTACTGGAATAAGTGTTACAAAGGAGATAATTATGACAACTATTTCTAATGTCCCTTTTTCATCACAAAATATAGCAAAAATTTTCTCTACAATAGATAGTTGTGGATTAAATATAAATATGATAACACAAAATTTAAATAGATATATGAGAGTTGAAATCTCTTTCAGTTGTCAAGCTAGTGAGAAGTATCTTTTAGAACAAGTAATTGAAAAAGTAAAAAGAGAGTTCCCAGAATCTAATATAGAATTAGGAGAAAATTTAGGAATGTTATCTATTGTTGGAGTTGGAATGATTAATAACTCTGGTATAGCTGGAAAATTTTTCTCTTCATTAAGTAATAATGATGTCAATTTTTATCAAGTGACAACTTCAGAAATCAGTATATCTTGTAGTATTGATAGAGAAAATATTCAAAGAGCTGTAGAAGCTGTAGCACAGGAATTTTCATTATAGGGGGAAAGAGTATGAAAGTAGCAATAGTTGGAGCAACAGGTTTAGTTGGAAGTACATTTTTAAAAGTTTTAGAAGAGAGATATTTAGGAATTAGTGAGTTATTTCTTTTTGCTAGTAGTAGAAGTGCTGGTAAAAAAATTAATTTTAGAGGAAAAGATTATATAGTTGAAGAGTTAAATGAAAATAGCTTTAAAGATAGGAAGATAGATATAGCTCTATTTTCAGCTGGAGGGGGAACAAGTTTAAAATATGCTCCTATAGCTGCTAAAGAGGGGGTCCTAGTAATAGATAACTCCTCTGCTTGGAGAATGAATGAAGATGTCCCTTTAGTAGTGCCAGAAGTTAATCCAGAGGAAGCATTTAATCACAAAGGTATAATAGCTAATCCAAATTGTTCAACAATTCAATGTATGGCACCACTTAAATTATTAGCTGAAAAATATGGAATTAAAAGAGTTGTATACAGTACCTATCAAGCTGTATCTGGAACTGGATATAAAGGAGTTATAGATTTAGAAGAGGGACTTAAAGGTAATCCCCCTAAAACTTATCCTCACCCAATTGTTAATAATTGTCTTCCACATATAGACATTTTCTTAGAAGACGGTTATACTAAAGAGGAGAAGAAAATGGTAGATGAAACAAGAAAAATTTTAGGACTTCCTGATCTTCCTGTAACTGCTACTTGTGTAAGAGTTCCTGTTATAAACTCTCACTCTGTTTCTATAAATGTAGAATTAGAAAAAGATTTTGATATAGATATATTGAAAAAAGAGTTAGCTGAAACTAATGGAATTATTCTTTTAGATGATGTTGAAAGAAATATATATCCATTAGCTAGTGAAGCAACAGGAAAAGATGAGGTTTTTGTAGGAAGAGTTAGAAGAGATAACAGTGTAAAATATGGGGTAAATCTTTGGACAGTTGCTGATAATATTAGAAAAGGAGCAGCTACTAATGCTGTTCAAATAGCTGAATTATTTAAAAATAAATTTTAGGAGAGGAAATTAATATGAGTATATTTAGAGGTTCTGGAGTGGCTCTTATCACTCCATTTACAAATGATGATAGGGTAGATTTTGAAAAACTTGGTAAACTTTTAGATTATCATTTAAAAAATTCTACTGATGCTATAATTATAAATGGGACAACTGGAGAGAGTGCTACTTTAACTGATGAGGAAAAAATAGAGATTATAAAATTTACTGTTGATAGAGTTAATAAGAGAGTTCCTGTTATAGCTGGAACAGGTTCTAATAATACTAAACATGCTATTGAAATGAGTAAAAAGGCTGATGAATTAGGAGTAGATGGACTTTTAGTTGTAACTCCTTACTATAATAAAGGAAATGAAAATGGAATATATGAACATTACAGATTGATAGCTGAAGCTGTTAGTTGCCCTATTATTCTTTACACAGTTCCTTCAAGAACTGGAGTAAATCTTTCTATTAATCTATTAAAAAGATTATCTCAAATAGATAATATTGTAGCTATTAAAGAGGCTAGTGGAAATATCTCTTATGCTGGAGAGATAGCTAGAGAAGTTCCAGAACTAGATATATACTCTGGAAATGATGATATGACTATCCCTTTAATGTCCTTAGGAGCTATTGGAGTTATCTCAGTTTCAGCTAATATCATACCTAAAATAGTTCATAATATGTGTATGGAGTTTTTAGAGTGGGATATTGAAAGAGCTAGAACTTTACAACTTGAATATAATAGCCTTGTAGACTCTCTATTTATTGAGGTAAATCCTGTTCCTATTAAAGAAGCTATGAATTATTTAGGTTATGAGGTTGGAAAATGTAGACTTCCATTAGGGGAGATGATGGAGGAAAATAGAGAAAAACTTTATCAAACTATTCAAAACTATGAGGTGGAAGCATGGAAGTAATAATACATGGAACTGGAACAATGGGAAAAATTTTGCAGGAGTGTTGCAAAAATCAAAATCTTATTGTAACTGGATTTGCTGATGAATTATCAGATGAAGTTGGAGATGTTATTATTGATTTTTCTCACTATTCAAGAATAGAAAATTTACTTAAATTTGCTACTTCTAAAAATATCCCTCTTGTTATAGCTACAACTGGGTATTCTCAAGAGATATTAACTAAGATAGAAGAGGCTAGTAGAAAAATCCCTATTCTCCTATCTTCAAACATGTCTTTAGGTATAAATTTACTTCAAGATATTTTAGAAAAAATTACTCCAATACTATATGGAAACTATGATATAGAACTGATAGAAAAACATCACAATAAAAAACTAGATTCTCCTAGTGGAACTGCTAAAACTCTTTTAGAAACAATGGAAAAAAATATATCTGAAAAAATTATAGAAAAATACGGCAGAATTGGAATGGAGAAAAGAGAAAAAAATGAAATAGGAGTTCACTCTTTAAGAGGTGGAACTATTGTAGGAGAACACTCAATCTCATTTTGTGGAAATGATGAGATAATAGAACTTAAACATACTGCTCTTTCTAAAAAAATATTTGCTGAGGGAGCTATTCAAGGGGCTAAATTCTTAATAGGAAAAGAACCTAAACTATATTCAATGAAAGATATTTTTAATAATCAAGGAGAGTAACTATGAGCAACATAAATTATGCAGAGGAATTAATAAGCTATATAAAAAATTCAACTAAAAAAACACCTGTAAAAGCCTATATAAATGGAGACTTAACAGGACTAGAAACTTCAGCCAAAGTTTTTAAAGGGGAAGGATCATACATTATTATTGGAGATAACTGTGAAATTGAAAGGATATTATCTGAATATAAAGAAAGGATAACAGATTATTATTTAGAAAATGATAGAAGAAACTCTGGAGTACCAACTTTAGATTTAAGGAATATCAATGCTAGAATTGAACCAGGAGCTATTATTAGAGATAAGGTAACTATTGGTAATAATGCTGTTATTATGATGGGAGCTGTAATAAATATTGGAGCTATTATTGGGGATAACACTATGATAGATATGGGAGCTGTTCTTGGAGGAAGAGCTACTGTTGGAAAAAATTGTCATATTGGAGCTGGGGCTGTTTTAGCTGGGGTAATTGAACCTCCTTCAGCTACTCCTGTTATTGTTGAAGATGGAGTATTGATAGGAGCAAATGCTGTGGTTATTGAAGGAGTTAGAATTGGAGCTGGAGCTGTAGTTGGAGCTGGAGCTGTAGTTATTGAAGATGTTCCTGCTGGAGCTGTAGTTACTGGAAATCCTGCTAAAATAATAAAAAATGTTGATGAAAAAACTTTAAGTAAAACTCAATTGGTAGATGACTTGAGAAAATAAAAAGGAGGCTACTAAAATGAGATTAAATAGAGAAGTTGAAAACTTACAATACTCCTTAATTCGTGCTTTAAAAGATGAAGCAGCTAAATATAAAGATGTTATAGATTTAACTATTGGGGAACCTGATATTCCAACACCTAAAGGTTTAGTAGAAGAGGCTATGGAATATGGAAAAAATCATCAATTAAAATATGCTCTCTCTGGAGGTGGGGGAGCAATTGGAAAACTTATAGCTACACACTACAATAAAATCTATGGTGGAGATTATACAGAGGAAAATATCATTACAAATATTGGGGCTTCAGAAGCTCTTTCCTCTGCACTTAGAACTATATTAAATCCAGAAGATGAAGTTTTAATGACTGCTCCATATTATCCTGGATATCCTCCTATGATAAAACTTTGTTATGCAAATCCTATATTTATAGATGTAACTAATAATAATTTTAAATTATCTAAAGAGTTATTAGAAAAATATAAAACACCTAAAACAAAAGCTATACTTTTAAGTAATCCTTGTAATCCTACTGGAAATGTAATGGGGTATGAAGAGATGAAAGAGATAGTAGAATTTGTTGAAGAAAATGATATTTTCTTAATTTCTGATGAAATTTATAGTACTTTAGCTTTTTATGAATATCACTCTTTTGCTGAATTTAAAAATATAAAAGATAAAGTAATTATCATAAATGGTTTTTCTAAATCACACTCTATGACAGGTTGGAGAATTGGCTACACTATATGCCCTAGTAAATATAGAAGATTTTTTCTAAATACAAGTTTTTATACAGTTAGTTCATCTATGTCCCTATCACTTAAGGGAGCAGAGATAGCTCTTACAAAGTTTGAAAATAGAAACAAGTTAGTTGAAGAGTATAAAAAAAGAGGAGAGTATTTTTCTACTAAATTGGAAAAATTAGGATTTAAAGTTGTTAAACCTAAAGGAGCATTTTATATATTTGCTGATTATTCTAATCTTTCAAATCTAAACTCTTTAGATTTTTCTCTTGATCTTTTAAGAAAAACTAAAGTAGCTGCTGTTCCAGGAATATCTTTTGGAGTAGAGGGGTATGTAAGATTTGCTCTTACTGTGGATATTCCTACTTTAGAAAAAGCTATTAATAGATTAAAAAATTTTTTAAATTAAACTACAAAATAAAATCACTTAATAATATAAAAGGAAAAAAGTTTACTTCCAATCGCTAGTGCTTACGCAATACTCATTACAGTAAATTTTTTTCCTTAATAAATTTTAATCTATTATCTCTGCTTCATCTTCTTCAATAAAACTATAATTTCCAAATCCTAAAATTGGATAAAA
>DXSD01000091.1 GCA_019410665.1 Fusobacterium sp. | reverse complement strand
ATTGCATGGAATTTATACACCTCACAAACTCAATGTTTGTGGGGTTTTTTCTTTCTTTGATATTTTGAAAAATTAAAAAAACTATGACTGTAGCACCCGAGTAGCACCCAAAAATATATTAGTTGAAATAGCTATTTTTCTAGTTTAGAAACAAAATATAAAAAAAGAAATTTATATATCTAGAAACTAGAAATAGATATATAAATTTCCATAATGTAAAACTATTTATTTAATTTTTTCAAAGCTATATCAATAAGCTTTTTACTATAATCTGCCATAAAGAGAGGTATATTTAGTAAATCATCATCAAGAGTTAAATTATCAAAAGAAAATCTTACTCTTAATTTTATATCCTCTGAATACTTTTCTCTGAATTTAAAAAGACTTCTACTTTTAGTATTTTTTTCAGCTTTAACTTCAATAGGGAAAACATCATTCTCATTTTGAATAATAAAATCTACCTCATATACATTATCAGACCAATACCTAGGAGAAACTTCAAATTGATGGATTAAGCTTTGAAGGATATAATTTTCTGTTAAAGCTCCTTTAAACTCTGTAAATAATCTATTTCCTTCTCCAAATGCTGAAGGGGAAAGGAAAGATAATCTGCTAAGCAATCCAACATCAACTAAATATATTTTAAAAGCTGATAAATCATCATAGGCAGATAGTGGTATTCTAGGAGCAGAACTTCTAAATACTTTAGTTACCAAATTAGCATTTACAAGCCATTGCAAAGCATCTTCATACTCTCTTGCCCTTGCTCCTTCTTTAACAACCTTATAAATAAATTTTTTATTCTCACGACTTAATTGAGAAGGAATAGATTTCCATATCATAGAAATTTTAGGAAATTCTTTAACATTTGGATGTTTAGCAAAATCTCTTTCATATGCTTCAATAATATTATTTAGACTTTTTACCATCAATTCTGTATCTCTCTCTTTAGTCCACATATATACAGGCTCTGGCATACCACCAGTAATGTAGTACATTTTTAATTTTTCATATAAAGGATTATAAAAAGCATCTGGGATTTTCTCAATATCTTCTATACTATCTAAAAAAAGTTTTAAGTTTTCATCTCCATTAGCTATTAAAAATTCACTGAATGTCATAGGATAAATATTTAAGAAGTCTACTTTCCCAACTGGAAAAGATGAGGGCTTAGCTAATGTTATTCCTAAAAGAGAACCTGCACAAGCTATATGATACTCTGGAGCATTTTCGTAAAAATACTTTAAAGAATTAATAACCTCTGGACAATCTTGTACTTCATCAAATATTATCAAAGTATTGTGTGGCTCTATTTTTTGATTACTTATTAACATTAGATTTTGTAATATTCTACTTATGTCCTTTGTCGTTTCAAAAAATTGACGATATTCCATATTTTCATCAAAGTTGAAGTATGCTACATTATCATAACATACTTTTCCAAATTCCTTTAAAATCCAAGTTTTTCCAACCTGTCTAACACCTTTTAAAATAAGAGGTTTCCTATATTTAGAATCTTTCCACTTTATCAAATCATCTAATATAAATCTCTTCATTGATACCTCCAAATTTCCTTTTTTATATTATATCACATTTTTTCAAAGAAAAATGTGGAAATTTACACATTTTTTTAATAATAGTGTGTAAATCTCCACATATTTTTATCTTAATATCAATCCTTCATCCATTACAAAATTAGGTGTAACTTCTATCTCTAGTTCTGATAGGCTAGCTCTTACTAAAGTGACCTTATATTTATCTCCAATACTATAAAACTTACCTGTATCTGTATCTCTCATTACATAGTCTCTCTCATCAAACTCGTAGTAATGTTTAGCAGAAACGACATCCCAGAAGCACTCTATATGATCCTCTGTTTCAAAGAATACTCTCTTATTACTGAAACCAACAATTGTAGCATCATACTCTTCTCCAACTTTATCCATCATATATTCTACAAGTTTAATTTTTACACTTTCATCTTCTACTTTCATAGCAGCTCTCTCTGTTTTAGAAATATGAGCACAAGTTACAGGTAACTCCTCCATATTTTTTATGATAGTTTTCTTATTCGGATAGCCATGAAGAACGGAATTTAAAATTCTATGTACAGTTAAATCTGCATATCTTCTTATTGGAGAAGTAAAGTGAGTATAATATCCTGAAGCAAGTCCGAAGTGTCCATAATTTTCTACTGTATATTTAGCCTGTTTCAATGCCATTAGTATCATCTTATGAACTAATAAATTTATTCCTCTCTCTTTAGAATCTTCTATTATCTTTTGGAACTGTTTAGGGTGTATCTCCTCTAAAGAGTGTATTCTATATTTAAACTTAACCAGAGTTTCATTTAGATTTTTTATTCTCTCCATATCTGGTTTTTCATGAGTTCTATATACTGATGGTATCTCTAGCCAGAAAAGTTTTTCTGCCACTGTTTCATTGGCAGCTATCATGAAATCTTCTATTATTCTTTCAGATTCCCCTCTATCTCTACTCTTAATATACTCAACTTTTCCCTTCTCATCTAATACAAGTTTTATCTCTGGAATATCAAAATCTATACTTCCTCTTTTATATTTTACCTCTCTAATTATTTTAGAAAGTTCTAACATATCCATTACCATATCTTTTATAGGAGCATAAGTTTTTAAAGTTTCTTCATCTCCAGCTATCATCTTATTGACATTATTATATGTCATTCTATATGCTGTCTTTATAACTGATTTATATGTATCAGAGTCTACAACCTTTCCTTTTTTATCTATTTCCATCTCGCAAGTAAAAGTAAGTTTGTCCTCATTAGGATTTAAAGAGCAGATACCATTAGATATCTCCTTTGGAAACATTGGCAGTACTCTATCTACTAAATATACAGAGTTTCCTCTCTTATATGCCTCTCTATCTAATGCTGACCCTTCAGGAATATAGTGGGATACATCAGCTATACTTACAATCAGTTTATAATTTCCATTTTTTAATTTTTCTACATAGACAGCATCATCTAAGTCCTTAGCATCATCACCATCTATTGTTATAATAGGTAGGTGTCTTAAATCCTTTCTTCCCTCTAACTCTTTTTTCCCTATCTCCATAGGTATTCTTCTAGCCTCTGCCATTGCTTCAGGTGGGAAAGTTTCAGACATTCCCTCTCTAATAATCAATGCCTCTATCATATTTTTAGTATCATATGGATTTCCAAGTATCTCTACAATTTCTCCCTCTGGTTTTCTTTCATTATCTCCCCAGAAAGTTATTCTTACCACTACCAACTGATTATTTTCAGCATTTTTCATTCTTATAGATGAAATATAGATATCTCTTCCAAAAGAGTGGGTAGGAGTTACAAAACCAAAGTTCTTATTTTTTTGGAATATTCCTATAACTATATCCTTATCTCTACTGATTACTCTTACTACTTCTCCCTCTTTTTTTCTATCTCCCTTCATACCAGCTGTAAGTCTTACAAAAACTGTATCTCCATCAAGAGCTCCATTAAATCCACTCTTAGGGATAAATATTCCCTCATCTTCAGTATCTACAAAGGCAAATCTATCCTTTATTATACTAAATACTCCTTTAATATATCCTTGAGTTTCTGGAAGATTATACTTTCCTCTATTATTTTTGATAAGCTCTCCATCACTTACCCATTTCTCTATTATCTCTCTATTCTCCTTTTTAAATTTTGGAGACCACCCCAACATCTTAGTTATCTCATCAAGTTTTAATCCTTTTCCCTTTGTATTTTTAAATATCTCTTTTAATTTTTCTAACTCTTTTTCTATTTTCATATTTTACCTCCATCTAAACTATCCTTTAACCAATTTCTCATCTCAAGAGTATTTTTATGTATCTTTCCTCCAACACTCTCAAGATATACAATCTTTCTATCTATCTCATAGATAATTCCCTCATCTAAATTTTTATCTACTAACTCCCTTATCTTATCCACACCAGGATAAACTCTATTTTTCTCTATTCCATCAGCTATATATATTATTCTTCCTAATAAAGAGAGTCCTTTTTTTCCAATAGTGTGATATTTTATAGCTTCTAAAATCTCTATATTATCTATTTTCAGTTCATCTCTTACTATTATATATCCCACAAATCCATGAAGAATTTCAGATATTTTCATGTCCTCTTCAGTTAACTCATCTAAAAAATTTGCTTTACAAATCTCCTCCATCTTATCTATTTCCATACTTTTAGCTATGTCATGTAGTATTGCTGCTATTCTCACTTTTTCCTCATCTACACCATATTTTTTAGCCAATAGAGCAGCTTTTTCCTCCACACCTAAAGTATGTATATATCTTTTTTCTGTAACTCTTTTTCTAACTATATCTCTTAATTTTTCTAACATCTCTCCTCCTAAAAAACTCTTTCTTCCACTCTAATTATACCATATCTATTTAAAAATAAAGAATAATAAATAGAGCAAGTCAACAAAGGAGAACATTAAAAAACATAACTCTTTGAACTAAGTGAATTTTGTCTTTTTAATACTCCCAGCCATACTTGCTCTTTTTCTTTTAAATAAAATTCATTTCTCTATTAAATATTTGTATTTCTTATATAAAGTTTGGAAAATCCTTCATCTTCCTCTTTACCATCAACTAAAATTTTTACTTTTCTTATATTTCCAATTTCAGTGATACTATTTACTAAAGAGTATATTCCTAGAAGATTTTTCCTGTTCTCTATCTTTAAAGGCAGTATATTCGCATCAACATTTAAATAAACGGTATCTCCCTTTATATAGATATTTTTTACCTCAATTTGTGCAGTTCCTAAAACATTACTTTTCCATAAGTTTTCAAAATTTAATTCTGTAATTTTCCTAATTTTATCTCTTAAATCTTTATACTTAGGTATCGTCTCTTCTCTTATTTCAAGAGTATTATCATTTGAAAGAGTATAGATTTTTACCTTCTCCTCTTCTCCTGTAGTTAAAGCAACATCAGACTTTTTTTCAATATCCACTATATTTATCTCTTCAGAAATCTTTTTTATTTGAAAGTAAGAAATTCCACTTATAATAACTAAACTCCATACTATCCCCAATAGTATCACAATTTTCTTATTCACTCTCTCACCTCTCTAATAGAAATTTTCTCTTACCATTTTAGCAATCTCCTGTGCCATTCTCTTCTGATTTACTGTACTTATAAGCTTATTTAAATCGCTTTTATTATTTATAAATCCTAATTCTATTAAAACTCCTGGTCCATTAAATCCTCTAAGTACAGCAAAGTTAGCTCCATGTATTCCTCTATCTCTCATTCCCATAGCTTTAGCTAATGCTGCAGAAGTTTTTCTAGCAAAACCTATTGATATCTCTTGATTTTTCTTATATGCCAATTCTCCCATTATTTGAACTATATTATTAGTTTTTTCTCCATATTTATCTCCAACACTGTTTTCAAAGGCAGCTATTCTCTCTGCATAAGGAGATGACTTTTTAGAGAAATAGAATACCTCTGTTCCTGTTAATGTATTTTTTACTGCTGAGTTCACATGAATACTAATAAACATATCAGCTTTAGCTCTATTGGCTATTCTTGGTCTCTCTCCTAAAGTTACAAAAACATCTCTATCCCTAGTCATTACAACATTAAAATCTTTTTTCAATTCATCTCTTAAATATTTAGCCACAGCAAGAGCTATATTTTTCTCATAATATTTATTAAATCCTATAGCTCCAGGGTCTTTTCCACCATGTCCAGCATCAATAGCTATAGTATACTGTTTTTTCCCACTCTTATCATTAAAGGAAAATACAAAATCATTTCCATTAAAGGAAGTAGAGTAAGATATATTTTTATTTAATTTTATAAAAAAACCTACTGAATTTCCATAATCTATGGTAGAAAAGTCCTCTACATACTTAGAAGTATAGTTTTTATCATTTATTTTAGTTGAAATATTACTTCCTGGAAACTCTACAAATATCAATCTATTATAGGAATCATAATTTATTTGATAAGCTGATTTAGTACTCCCTGTAAATATAAATGAAAGTTTATTTCCTCTCTCACTTACAGAGCTAATTGTTCCACCAAAACAAAAACTCCCTAGAATTAAAAATAGTATTAAAAGTTTTTTCATCCTTCACTCCATTTTATTAATAAAAAAACTGTTACAAAAAACTCCTAGATTGTAACAGTCTTTATTCATCTTATTATTGTAATACTGTAGCTATCGCATTTTTTCTAAAAGTAATTTTTACACCTTTATCTACTCTTACTTCTACATACTCTCCTAATACAGTCACAACTGTTCCTTTTATTCCTCCAACAGTTACAACTTCAGATCCCTCTTTTATAGAGTCTAACATCTCTTGTTGTTTCTTTTGTTTTTTCTTATTAGGTAGTATTAATAAGAAATAAAATACAGCTATCCATATAACAAATGTTAATATCATTCCACCGTATTTACCTAATAGTTGTTCCATTATTTATCCCCCTCTGACAATTTTTCTTCCCTTAAGTATAACACAAAATAAAAGTTTTTTCAAACTATTTAAAAAATGCTTTTACCTTATCTAAAAATGTCTTGTGCTTCTTATAATTCTTCTCTTTTAAGCTATCTTCAAAAGCTCTCAATAACTCTTGTTGTTTTTCATTTAGATCAATTGGAGTTTCTACAACTACTTGTACTATTTCATCTCCTACCATAGAACCTCTAAGAGCTTGGATTCCCTCTCCTCTCATTCTAAACATCTTACCTGTTTGAGTTCCTGCTGGTATTTTCATATTTTTCTTACCTTTTAATGTAGGTACTTCAACTTCTCCTCCTAGAGCAGCAGTTGTGAATTTAATAGGTACTTCACAGTAAATATCCATACCTCTTCTCTCAAAAATAGCATGGTCTTTTACTCTGATAACTACATATAAGTCTCCATTAGGTCCACCTGTTTCACTAGCTTCTCCCATTCCATCTAATCTTAATTTTTGTCCATCTTCTATTCCTGCTGGTATCTTAATTTTCTTCTCAACAGTTTCTTTTACAATACCTGTTCCACCACAAGTTTTACATTTTTTCTCTGGAATTTGTCCTTTTCCATGGCACTCATCACACTCTGCATGACTTACCATATTTCCAAGGATAGTTCTTTGAGTTACCTCAATATATCCCTTTCCTTTACATTTTGGACAAGTTTTCATAGAGCTTCCAGACTCTGCTCCTGTTCCATTACAGCTTCCACATTTTCCATTTCTCTTGTATTTAATAGTTTTTTCTACTCCTGTAGCTGCTTCCTCTAAAGTAATTTCAACTTGGTATCTTAAATCTCTACCAGGTTCCACATAACTTCTTCTTGAAGAACCACCAAATCCACCGAAGCCACCAAAGCCAGAACCTCCTCCACCGAAGAATGAACTGAATATATCTTCAAAGCCTCCAGCTCCACCGAAGCCTCCAAATCCTCCACCAAAACCACCTGCTCCTTGTTCAAAGGCTGCATGTCCAAATTGGTCATATTGAGATCTCTTTTGACTATCTGATAAAACTTGATAAGCTTCATTTACCTCTTTAAACTTCTCTTCAGCATCTTTTTTCTCTTGTTCACTAGCATTGCTGAATTTATCAGGGTGGTATTTCATGGCTGCTTTTCTATATGCTTTTTTTATCTCATCTTCTGAAGCTCCTTTAGATATTCCTAGGACTTCATAGT
>DXSD01000090.1 GCA_019410665.1 Fusobacterium sp. | reverse complement strand
CTCTCAAAGAAATAGAAAATAAGGTTATGTTAAATAGTAAAAATATTAAAACTTTAGAAGAATGTGAATTTCTTTTAGAATATTTTGAAGTTATAGAAAAAAAAGAAAGTTTAGAAAGAAAATGGGAAAATTTTAATATTAAGGAAGTTAATTTTGAAGATATTCTAGATAATCCAGATAATTTTATTAAGAACATAAGATATTTTTTAAACTGGAATGAAATAGAAAAAGATAGATTTATAAAAAGAATTCAAAATTTTGGAATAGATACAAGTTTGGTTTTTGAGAGAAATAAGAGTTTTATTATTGAAAATATTCCTGACTATATTGAAAGATTAGAAAAATATATTATAATTTCAGAATTATCTCAAAATAGAATAAAAGCTTTAAAAGATTATAGTGATTATAAAAGCTTTGTTTTAGAGAATACAAATGAAGATTCAACAATTGAAAAAGGAATAAGAGAAGCTGTTATAAATAAAGATATAGAAAGTTATGATAAGTTTTTAAAAACATTAGAGTATATATTAAGTAAGATTAAAATTTATAAAAAAAGAAAAGAAATTTTATCTAATGTAAGGAAAGTAGCAAATGAATGGGCGATGAATTTATCTGAAGAAAATTATGATGTAGAAATAGATGACATTTATGAAGCTTGGAAATGGAAACAACTTTCTCAAAAATTAGAAAAATTACAAAATGAACCCTATGAAAAATTACAAAAAGATTTTAAAGATAGGAAGGAAAAAGTTAAAGAGTTAACTTTGGAGTTAGTAGAAAAAAAATCTTGGTATCATGTTCTTTCATTTGTTGAAAAAAAAGAAAACTTAACTATCAGTCAATCTTTAAGAGGTTGGAAGAGAAGTATGGAAAAAATAGGTAAAGGAACAGGAAAAAATGCTGAAAAATATAGGAATGAGGCAAAAGATAAAATAGCAGTTTGCCAAAAAGCTGTCCCTATTTGGATAATGCCAATGAATAAAGTAATAGATACTTTAAATCCAGCTAAGAATAAGTTTGATATTGTAATAGTTGATGAAGCAAGTCAGTCAGATATAAGTGCTTTAGTATTATTATATATGGCTAAAAAGGTAATCATAGTTGGGGATGACAAGCAAGTCAGCCCATCAGCAGTTGGTATAAAAATAGAAAAAGAGAATCTATTGATAGAAAAATATTTAAAAGGAAGAATTATAAACTCAGATTTATATGGTATGAGATCATCATTATATTTGATAGCTAGTACAACTTATCAACCACTTATGCTAAGAGAACATTTTAGATGCGTACCTGAAATAATAGGATATAGTAACAAAACATCTTATGATTATAAAATAAAGCCGTTGAGGGAAGCAAGTAGTTCAAAAATAACTCCAGCTGTTATAAATTATAGAGTAGATGGAGAAAGAGCAATTGATGGGAAAATAAATGAAGTTGAGGCTAAAACAATAGTAAGTTTGATTATGGCTTGTTTAGAAGAGAAAATATATGAAAAATCTACATTTGGAGTAATATCTTTATTAGGAAAAGAACAAGTTGATTTTATTCAGAATCTTTTAGTTGAAAAAATAGGAAATGGATTAATGGAGGAACATGAGATTTTATGTGGAGATCCTAGCCATTTTCAGGGAGATGAGAAAGATATTATTTTCTTAAGTATGGTAGATAGTAATAAAAATTCTGATGTTCCTCTTAAATTGAAAAGTGAAGGAAAAGAAAATGATAATAAAAAGAGATATAATGTTGCTACAAGTCGTGCAAAGGATCAATTATGGTTAGTTCATTCATTAGATGCAAGAAATGATTTAAAAAGTGGAGATATTAGAAGAGAATTGATAGAGTTTACAGAAGATCCTAAAAGTTTTATGGTATCCGAAGAAGTTAAAGCTAAATCAGATTCTATTTTTGAAGAAGAAGTTGCAAAGTATTTATTGGCAAGGGACTATAACTTACAACAACAATGGGAAGTTGGAGCATATAGATTGGATATGGTAGTCAGCTATGGTGAAAATAGAATTGCAATAGAGTGTGATGGAGAGAGATGGCATAGTAGTGAAGAGCAAATAAAAAATGATATGGAGCGTCAAGAGATATTGGAACGTTGTGGTTGGAGATTTATAAGAATTAGAGGAAGTAAGTATTTTAGAGATCCGGATTTAACTATGCAAGAGGTTATAGAAGAGCTAAATAAAAGAGGAATTTATCCAAGGAAACAAGAGAGAGAATTACAAGAAAAATGTGGAAGTGAGTTATTGAACAAAATAAAAAATAGAGCTCAAGAGATCTTATATGATTGGAATAATATTGAAGGTGATAGTAAAAAGGAAATAGTAGAAGAGATAGATAAAATACTTAATATAAAAGAAGATAAAATTGAAAACTCTCAAAAATTAGAGAAAAAAGATATAATATCTAAAACTACTAACAATATAAATCAAATTTTTGATAAGTTGAATCTAGAAGAGATAAATAAAGTTGAAGAGCTAGAAGATATCTGTACTTTTTTAAAAAGTGAAAATATAGAATATATTGATAATAGAAAGACTTCAAAAATTTTATGGATAATTTATAATCTTGAAAAAGAGGGAAAAATAGAAACATTCTTACAAGAAAACAACTTTAACTATTCTTTTGATAAAAGGGGAGCAAGGGCTACTAATTTTAGAAAAGCTTGGAGAGTTAAAATGGAGGAATAATATGGAGAAAAAAGAGTTGAAATTTGAAATTTTGAATGAATTAGGAGTTATATCTGAAAGTAGTAAAGGATGGAAAAAAGAATTAACTCGTGTGAGTTGGAATGGAGAAGAACCTAAATATGATATAAGAACTTGGGATCCTGAGCATAAAAAAATGGGAAGAGGAATAACATTAACAGAAGAAGAGTTGAGAGTATTAAAAAGATTAATAGAAGAAGAGTTAAATATTTTAGATAATTAAATAATAACTAAACTGTGTTTAAACTTTAAAATATAAAATAATAAACACAGTTTTTAGTTCCATAATTTCTTCTTATAATATATAGGAAAAAATTATATAATAAAAATATAGTAATATAAGAATAGGAGGGAAAATATGGTAGAGTTTAATGCTAAAAAATACTCAACAACATTGAAGTTAGTCTTTTTAAAGGCTGTAAAGGAGATATTTCCTGAAGGAGATGTAATTATAGATAACTCATTAAATAATGGAGTTTATGGTGAAATTGAGAAGATAATTTTAACAGAGGAAGGGATAGAGAAAATCACTCAAAAAATGAAGGAGATAATTGAGAAAAACTATCCAATTGAGTTAGTTTGTGGAGTAAATGAGGAGTTAAAAGCAAAAAGTGGAACTATTGAACGTGAAGATGTGAGAAAACTTTTAGACAATAGTGGTTGGACAAGTATGATGGAGTACTCTATTGATGGATATCATGATTATGTTTATGAAAAACCTTATGAATTTACTGGAGATATAGATCTATTTGAGCTAACTAAATACAATGAGGGATTTATTTTAAAATATCCTACTACTAAAGAGAAAGTATTGCCACCTAAAATAGATACTCCTAAGATAGCCAAGGTATTTTTAGAAGCTGGAAAATGGAATCAAATTTTAGGAGTAGATACCCTTGGAAGTTTGAATGAAAAAGTATTAAATAAAGAGATTGGAGAGCTAATCAGAGTAAATGAAGCATTACACCATAAAGATATAGCTAAGATAGCTCAAAGTATATCAAGTAATGATAAAATTAAACTTGTAACTATTGCGGGACCATCTTCATCTGGAAAAACAACTTTTAGTAAAAGGTTATATATTCATTTAAGAGCTAATGGAATGAATCCTATAGTTATATCATTGGATAACTATTATATAGGAAGGGCAAATGTTCCACTAGATGAAAATGGGAAAAAGGATTTTGAAACTATTGAAGCTTTAGATCTGAAACTTTTAAATGAAAATTTAAAGGATTTAGTAGCTGGAAAAGAGGTAGAGATTCCAGAGTATAACTTTATAACTGGAGAGAGAGAAGCTGTAGGAACTATGATGAAAGTTCCAGAGAAAAATGGATTGATTATAATAGAGGGTATTCATGGGTTAAATGAAAGACTTACAAGTGAGATACCTAGAGAGAATAAGTTTAAAATTTATATAAGTTGCTTAACTCAACTTAATATTGATAGGCACAATAGAATCTCTACAAGTGATGTAAGGGAGATTAGAAGATTAGTGAGAGATAGCCTTTCAAGAGAGGAAAAAGGAGAAGGAACAATAGCTATGTGGCCCTCTGTAAGAAGAGGAGAGGAGAAGCATATTTTCCCATATCAAGAAGAAGCAGATGCACTATTTAATAGCAACTTAGTTTATGAGTTGGGGGTACTGAAAAGTTATGCCCTAAGAGAGCTTATAAAAGTTAAACCTAGTAGCCCTCACTATGAAGAAGCTAAAAGACTTATGAGATTTTTATATTGTTTTGTTGATATTAAAGTAGATCTTATTCCAGATGACTCTATTTTAAAAGAGTTTATAGGTGGAAGTATATTTTATAAATATTAAAAAATAAGGGAGTGTTGCAATCAAAGTAACACTCCCTCTTTACATCTATTTTATTTGTTCAATACCATTGATATAAGTGCAATCTTTTATAAGTTTTCCAGTTGAATCATACTCTCTATATCTACCATGTAGTTTACCATGATCAGTATAGTGACACTCTATATGAAGAGTTCCATTAGAAAAATATTCAGTGTATAGTCCAAACATAGCTCCATTTTTTAAATTAACACTAAGTTTCATTTGCCCATTTGGATAATACTTTATATTTTTACTTGTTGTAGATGTTGTTTCATAAAAAGCTGTTCTTTTTAACTTACCATTAGGATAATACTCTTCACAAAGACCTTTAGCTTCTCCATTTTCTAAGTGACGAATAGAACTTAATTTTCCATCACTATAGAAAGTTTCATAAACACCATCAATATTCCCGTTTTTATAAAACTTTCTTGTTTCTACTTGGCCATTCATATAATAAGACTTATATTCTCCCTCTCTGATACCATTGACATAGTTTTTCTCCTCTTGTATAGCACCATTGTCATAAGTTTTAACCCAAAGTCCCTCTTTTTTACCATCTTTATTGTACTGATTAGTCATTTTAACTCCCCCTCTACCAATGATATTGAATAAAAACTCTTAGCTTAATACAAGTATACTCCATAAATAGGAATAAATAAAGAGGGAAAAGTTAAAAAAGCGAAATAATTATTTTTTTAAGTTTTCAAGAGAAATTTTTATTCTATTTAAACCATCTTCCACTTTTTTTCTAGGACAACCAACATTTAATCTCAAGTAATTTTTCCCTTCATCTCCATAGGTAACTCCTGGCATAATTGCCACTTTACCTATGTTGATAAGGAGCTCTTGAAATTTATCACTAGAGATATTTAATTTAGAAAAATCTATCCAAGCAAAATAACAGCCTTCTGGGATTTCACAAGATAGTTGTGGAATATTTTCTTCTAAATATTTTTTTACAAATTTAATATTTTCTTTTGTGTATTCTAAAAGCTCATCAACCCAATATCCACATTGATTGTAAGCAGTTATAGTAGCAATAACTCCCAATATACTAGGTGATGATAATGCCTCTTTATTTTTAAGTATTCTAAGATATTCATCTCTATCTTCAGCAGTAGTACAAAGTATATAGGCTCCACCAAGAGCAGGAGTATTAAAAGTCTTAGAAGCTGCAGTACAAAGAGCAATATTTTCAATATAATCACCAGTTACCTCTAAGATAGGAGTATGATTTCCACTATAAACTATATCCATATGAATCTCATCAGAAATTATAAAAACATTATATTTTTTACAAATTGAGATAATTTTTTTAATTTCCTCTTTACTCCAAACCTTTCCCACAGGATTATGAGGACTGCACATCAAAAAGATTTTAGAAATTTTACATTTTTCTTCAAAATCTTCAAAATCTATTTCATAACCCTTCTCTTTTTTTATAAGAGGGGAAGATATAATTTTTCTATCATTATCACTTATCACTTTGAAAAAACCATCATAGGCAGGAGTATTTATTAATACTCCATCCCCTATATTTGATTTCATCTCTATAAATTTAGCAACTGAATATATTACACTTGGAGCATATAATATCCAATCTTTGTTAATTTGAAAATTAAATCTAGATCTATACCAAAATTCAATTGAATTTTTGAAATCTTCATGATTCCATCTACTATACCCAAATACCCCATGGTTGACCCTTTTGATAAGAGCTTCTTGAATCTCTTTAGGAGCTTGAAAATCCATATCAGAAATAGTGAATGGTAAAAGTCCCTCTTTCCCAAATCTATCCTTTACATAATCCCATTGTGTGCAGTAAGTTCCCATTCTATCAATGACAGTATTAAAATTCATATAACTCACCTACTTAATAAGTTTATCTAATTTATTTTTAACAACATGAACTTGAGGTCCAATTATAACTTGTAAGTTACTAGCATCAAGTTTAACAACAGCTATAGCTCCAGTAGCTTTAATCTCATCTTCATTAATTAGGCTCATATCATTTACAACAAGTCTAAGTCTAGTGATACAGTTATCTAAAGAGACTATATTGTCCTTTCCACCAAGGGCTTTTAGAAGTCTTTCAGCATCATATCCACCAAGTTTTATATCTGAATCATTAGATACCACTTCTCTTCCAGGTGTTTTTAAATCAAATTTTAAGATAGCATATTTAAATACAAAATAATAGATAGCAAACCAAACGATTCCCACAGGTATAACAAGATACCACTTAGTTCTAAATCCCTGTAAAACACCAAAAACAATAAAGTCTATTAGGTTACCATCAGTATTTCCTATTGCAACTTTTAAAATTCCCATTGTCATAAATCCAAGTCCAACCATTATACAATGGAAAAGATATAGTACAGGTGATAGGAAAAGGAAAATAAACTCTAAAGGTTCAGTAATTCCACCAATTACACAAGCAACAAGTCCAGAGGCAAGTAATCCTTTTACTTTCTTTCTATTTTCAGGTTTAGCTGTATGATAAATAGCAAGAGCTACAGCAGGTAAACCAAACATATATGATGGCATCTTACCTTGAGATAAAAATCTTGTTACATTAGGATCTAATACACCGTTAGCAAACTCTTTATAGAATATATTTAAAGCACCATATACAGTATCTCCATTTACAATAGCCTCTCCTCCAGCTGATGTAAATCTAATCATAGCCACTAGAATATGATGTAATCCAAATGGTCTTAAAATACCTTCTCCAGCTCCAAATACAAATGGACCGAAAACTCCAGCTTTACCTATAAGTTCTCCAATTTTAATGATTATTCCATTAAAGAATGGCCAAATTAATGGGATAACAAGTCCAACAATTCCTACGATAACAGCAGTAGCAATAGGAACAAATCTAGCTCCACCAAAGAAAGCAAGAGCATCAGGAAGTTTTATTTCACAAAATCTATCATGAATTTTGTAGACAATAATACCAATTATTACTCCTCCAAGTACCCCAATATCTACACTTTGTACTCCAAATACCATAGCTTGTCCAGCAGCTTTCATATTTTCAGGTGTAGCAAGAGTCCCTGTCACTTTTAAGAAGAAGTTTGCTGTCATACTAGACATTACAAATCCTACATATCCAGAAAAAGCAGCCACTCCTTTATCTTGTCTAGCAAGTCCAAGAGGAATAGCCATAGCAAACATTATTGGTAAAT
>DXSD01000009.1 GCA_019410665.1 Fusobacterium sp. | reverse complement strand
CTAGCTATGGAAGCAGGAAAGAAAGCAGCAGCTGAAATAGATAGATATTTAAAGAGTAGAAACTAAATTATAAAATGGAGGAGTTACTATGAAGAAAAAATTTGCAATGATATTTATGGGAGAACATTATACTCCTGAAAAACATAAAGCTATATTTGAAACTGAAAATCAAGCTACATATATTTGTACAGTAAAAAATTGGGATATGATAAAGGAAACTTTAGATTATTTGGTTAAAGAGGGAGTTGGAGCAATTGAATTATGTGGAGCTTTTGGAAAAGAAAAAGCTGACGAAATTGTGAAAATGACAGATTCTAAAATAGCTGTTGGTTATGTAATACATGATCCTAAGTTAGATCCATTATTTAAAGAATTTTTTGGAAATTAAGTTTTAAGGAGAAAAATGAAACAGATAAAATATATAGTTATTATTCAATGTGCAATAGCTAAAAAAAGATGTAGTGGATTTTTATGTATGGAAAGTTTTTTTGAGAGAAAAAAATTTTTTGAAGATTATCCTAAAGATAAAGACATAAAGGTATTATCTTTTGATTGTGGAGGTTGTTGTGGAGATAGTGTAAATACATATCTATCAAATTTTAAGAAAAAATTAAAGCAAAATACAGATATAACTTTAGATGAAGTAGTTGTACATCTTTCTTCTTGTGTCTCCTTTGATAACCACCATTCAGATAGATGTCCTTTTATTAATAGAATAAAAGAGAGTATTAAAAAGCAAGGAATTATAGATATAAAAGAAGGAACTCAATATATAGAAAGTTCACATAAAAAAAGAGAAGAAGGAATTTATAAAAAATATTAAAAGGGGGGAGTATCTGATCCCCCTAATCTATATTGAGCTACAATAAAAATATCCTACTGAATAGGTAAGAGATGTTTTTTTGTAGCTCCTTATTTTTTCAACAGTACTTCTATCAAATCCAGTAACTCCTGTATTTTTTAAATGTCTAAGTGCTTCTAAAGGAGAGGTAAAATTTAATTCAATAGTTTCTTTTTTCCATTTAACTTTAGAAAAAAGGCTTGTTAAAATTTCAATGACATTATCCAATGTGAGATATTTAAGAGAGACTCCAAAGTGTTCCTTAATCTCTTCTAAATTTCCATCAAGGTAGATTGAAAAACCAATCTCTTTAGTAGATTTAGAGATTTTTTCTACCATTTTAGAAAAATCCTTTACCCATTGAAAAACAGAGCTAGAAACAACAATATCACTTTTAGGAAGTTGTAGATTCTCAATATCTCCTAATAAAAACTCATCATAATCTATGTCTTGTAAATATTCCTTAACATCATAAATATCATTTAAGATTAAAGTTTTAGGGGAAAAGTTTTTAAGCAACTCCTTAGTAAAAATCCCTGTTCCACATCCTACTTCAAGAACAGTTTCATTTTTTTCTACTCTATTTTCTTGTAAAAATGTTATAAGCTTTTTTGCAACCTCCTTTTGGACAGTTGCATTTTTATCATAGCTAGAAAATTTTTTGTTAAAATTCATAGTATTTCACTCCAAAATTTTATAGTATCAAAGGGATAGTGCCCCATATTAAATTCCTTATACTCTATTTTTTTCTCTTGGCAATATTTTTTTTGCCTTGAAGCTGGAACAATTTTATCATTTTTTCCTATAATTATTTCAGTAAAAATATTTTCTAATGGAGTGTAATTTTCCTTAAAAAACTCAAGCTCCTCTCTTATTAGTTTAAACTCTTTTTGAGGAGTTTTAAAATCCTTTTCAATTCCCATATTGGTATAGAATTTTAAAAGGGAGTCTGGAGTAAGGGTATCCAATGTAAAATCGAAGATTTTAGGTGTTATTCCATATTTACCAATAATCTCACTGTTTCCATTGAGAGCTATAATCTTTTTTAATTTAGAAGAGGTTAAAATCTCTTTATTTAAGTTTAGCCATTTGGTTAGATAATAACAACCAAAGGACCAACCTGCTAAAAAAATCTCTTCATATTTTTCTAAGTTAATATCTATATTATAGGGAAAGTTAACAACTTCTAAATTATAATCAATGGGAATTTCTACATCTTCTACAATTTTTTCATCCATACCCCAACCATTAAAAAACAGTATCAAGTTCATATTTTAACTCCTTTACAAAGGTTTTAATCTCTTCAAAAGAGATATTTGGATTCAATCCTATTCTAAATCTTGCTGTCCCTTTAGGAACTGTTGGCTCTTTTACTGGGTAAAGAAGATATCCCTTTTCTTTCATATTATCTCTTATTAAGCTAATTTTCTTATTATCACCAACAATTATGCTGATTATATGGGTAGTAGACTCTGTTGTTATTTCCTTTTGAGCTAAGAGTTTTAGGGTATAATTTTTTAAAATCTCCAACTTTGCTCTTTTCTCCTCAAATTCATTCATCTTATTTAAAATAAATAGATTCCATAAACTATTTACAGGAGGAAGAGCAGTAGAGAAAATAAACTTTCTACTTTTATTTATAATATATTTTTTTAGATAATCATCACAGATTACCATTGCCCCTACAGAACCTCCACCTTTTCCCAAAGGGATAACAAGAAAATCTACATCCTTTCCACAGTTTAGATTATAGACTATTCCATAGCCGTAGACACCATAGGAGTGTGCTTCATCAACCATCAATGTAAAACCGTATTTTTTCTTAAGTTCTACAAGTTTTTCAATATCGGCAATATCTCCATCCATACTATAAACTGTCTCTGTAATTACCCAAATATCTTCATAGCTTTCATTATATTTTTCTAAAAGCTTTTCTAGTGCTACTAAATCTAGATGTTTGTACCTAATAAATTCAGCTCCACTATTTATTATTCCATCATAAATACTAGCATGATTTAATCTATCTGTTAAGATAAGAGTTTTCTTGTTACAAAATGTCTCTATAAGAGAGGAGTTAGCATCAAAACCTGAATTAAACATTATACATGGCTTTCCATATATTCTTTCTGCTGTATCTTCTAACTCCATAATTTCACTGTAAGAACCATCTATAAGTCTAGAAGAGCTTGAAGACAGTTTTGGTAAAAATTGAGAGTAAAACTCTTTTCTTAAGTTGTCATCTTTAGCTAATCCAAGATAATCATTAGAAGATAGATTTAAAAGTTTTTCCTCTGGAACTCTTAAATTTCTAAAATTTCCAATCTCTTGAAGTCTGTTTAATTCCTCTATAATCTTATCTTTTTTCATTTTCTCTCCTATTCATGTATTCATCTATAGACTCCTTACATATCTCTAGCATCCTGTCTATCTCTTCCTCTGTAATAATATATGGTGGCATAAAATAGATTACATTTCCCAATGGTCTAAGTAGTGCTCCCTTTTTTAAAGCTATCTTATAGATCTCATATCCAGCTCTCTCATGGCTAGGAAATAGCTCTTTACTCTCTCTATCTTTTACAAATTCAAGGGCTCCTATCATTCCTATCTGTCTATACTCTCCAATATTTTTATGATCTTTAAAAATAGTTTCAGCTTTTTTTCTAAGATACTCTCCTTTTTTAGCTATCATCTCTAAAATATTTTCATCTTTAAATATTCTCAATACTTCTAAAGCTATTCTGCATCCTATTGGATTTCCTGAATAGGTATGAGAGTGCAAAAATGATTTTCCCTCTAAATAATCAGCATAGAAACTATCATATATCTCTTGAGTTATTCCAACTATTGCCATAGGATAGTAACCAGCTGTAAGTCCCTTAGACATACACATAATATCAGGGCTCACTCCTGCATGTTCCATAGCAAACATCTTTCCTGTTCTTCCAAATCCTACAGCTATCTCATCAGCTATTAGATGGATATTGTATCTTTTAGTAAGCTCTCTAAGTTTAACTATGTACTTAGGCGAATAAATTTTCATTCCCCCTGCTCCCTGTACAATAGGTTCTATAATAACAGCAGATACCTCATCTTTATTTTCTTCAATTAATTTTTCCATTCTCTCAAAGCACTCAGCTTCACAATTAGAAAAGTTTTTTTCATATGGACATCTAAAGCAATCTGGCTTATCTCCCTTTAATCCCTCTTTTATAAGAGGTCTGTATGTAGTTGTAAAAATATCTACATCTCCCACACCTAAAGCTCCTACTGTCTCTCCATGATAGGCATTAGTTAAAGAGATAAATTTAGTCTTTTGAGGATTCCCACTTTGTTTATGGTATTGGAAACTTAATTTAAGAGCCATCTCTATACTTGATGATCCATTATCAGCAAATAGAAATTTCTCTATCCCATTAGGAACTACTTTTATTAACTCTTCAGCTAATTCAATAGCAGGTTTATGTGAGAAATTTACAAATAATACATGTTCTAAGTTATCTATCTGCTCCTTAATAGCCTTATTTATTCTTGGATTACAATGTCCAAATAGATTTACCCACCAACTAGATACACAATCCATATATCTTTTTCCAAATTCGTCTTCAAGATATATTCCTTCTGCTTTAGTGATAACCATAGGTGGTAGAGTTTCGTAATCTTTCATTTGTGAACAAGGATGAAATATATACTTGAGATCTCTCTCTTGTAAATTACTAAGTTTTTCCATCTTACTCCCCCTCTATACCTAAAAATCTTTTTAAATCGTTACTAGGAATCTCTTTCTCGCCCTTTTTTACTAAAAGATAGTTTTTAATTTCACTTAATTTTAAAACTATATCTATATTATCCTTTTCAAAATAATCTCTTTCAAAATCATCAGTTACATTGTTAAAAACAAGTCCCTGTATCTCTATACCTAATTTTTTTAACGTATCAATGGTTAACATAGAGTGGTTAATAGCTCCCACTCTACTGCTACATACTAAGATTACAGGAAGATCAAGTTTCTTTATTAAATCAAAAATATAGAATCTATCTCTTATTAAAGGAACATACAAACCTCCAGCTCCTTCTACAATCACATATTTATATCTATTTTTCAACTCTTCCCAAGCTTGTAATATCTTAGATATATCAATCTCTATATTTTCTAATTCACTAGCTAAATGGGGAGAGACTTCAGCTTCTAGAGTATATGTCACCATAGTAGTATCATAATCAGTTCCAGCCATATTACAAACAAATTCTACATCAGGAGCGATTAAAGTACCATTTTTATCTATACAACCACTTTGAATAGGTTTATAATAGCCCCCTTCTAATTCTTTAATTCCCTTATATATTAAAGAGCTTACATAGGTTTTTCCTATTCCTGTATCTGTACCTATTACAAAATATCCTCTATTTAATTTCATAACCATTTCTCCTTATCATCTCTATATCACTTGCTATAGTAGTTCCAGTAGTAGTTAAAAAATTTCCTGTAAGAGCTGAATTAATTCCAGAGTTTATTCCTTTTTCCTGTAATTCTCCTAATTTAATTCTTCCTCCTGCATATCTTAAGAAAGAGTCTGGAAGAATAAATCTATATATAGCTATCATTTTTAATATCTCTTTTGGTTCTAAGGGTAAATTATTTTCTAAAGGTGTTCCTGGAATTGGCATCAATATATTGATAGGAACAGATTTAATTTTCAAGTTTTGTAACTCAAAAGCTAGCTTAATTCTATCCTCTTCACTTTCACCTAATCCCCATATACCTCCACTACAAACTTTTAGTCCTACCTCTTGTGCTAATTTTATAGTTTCAATTCTCTCATCATAGGTATGAGTTGAACAGATTTTTCCATAGAACTCCCTTGAACTCTCTAAATTATGATGATATGTAGTTACTCCAGAAGCATGAAGCTTTTCTAAAGCTTTCTTATCACAAATTCCATGTGAAGCACAAAGAGAAAGAGAGGTATTTTCTTTTAAATATCTGTATATCTCTTCTAAACTGTTTAATTCTTGTGAACTATCTTTCAGACCTCTTCCACTTGTAACTAAAGAGTATCTATTAGCCCCTTCAATTTCAACTTTTTTAGCCTCTTCTAAAGCTTTCTCCTTACTTATAAGGGGATATACTTCTGCTCCAGTTTTAAAATGAGCTGATTGAGCACAGTATTTGCAATCTTCACTACATCTTCCTGATTTAGCATTAGTTATTGTACAAAGATCAAATACATTACCACAAAAAAATTCTCTAATCTCATTGGCAGAAGCACATAACTCTTCAAGCTCTTCCTCATTATCTATCGAAACTTTAGAAAGTTCTAAAGCCTCCTCATAGGTTATTTTTTCTCTTTTTAAAACTCTATCTTTTAATTTTTTTATAAACTTTTTCATAATTCTCCTCTCTATAAAATCTCTCTTAAATCTATTAAAAAATAAAAGGAGTGGAAAATCCACTCCTTATTTTATCACATTTATTTAATTTTTTCTATCTTACATATATCTTACGTATAAGTATAGTGTTCCAACAAGTAAAGTTTCAAAAGCAATAAGTCCACCAAATTTAAAGAACTTAAAGAAATCTATTTTACATCCAGCTTTTCCTGCTGCTCCAACAGCAACTACGTTAGTTGCAGAACTTAATATAGTTATGTTTCCTCCTAAACATGAACCAAAAGATAGAGCCCACCAGAAAGCTTGAGTGTTTCCTAGTCCTTCAAAAGAAGGTACCATTACACCTAAAATTTTTGATACAGTAGCTGCGTTGGCAACGTTACCAATTACAGATGTAAAAGCAGCAGATAACCAAGTAACAGCTATAACAGCCATATCAAACTTTCCTTCAGTTAGGTGTATGATCTTATCTCCAACAATATTGATAATATTTAAGTTCTCAATACCTCTTATCATCATAAATAACCCTATAAAGAAAAATAGTGTTTCCCATTCAACATGTTCTAAGATCTCTTTAGGATTTCTTTTAGCAATGATAACTAAGATAATTGCTCCTGATAATGAGATTATAGCAAGTCCTTTATTTATAAAGTTATTTAGTATAAATCCTACTAAAACAAGAGCAAATATTACAGCTGCTTGTTGTAAAAGTTTTTGATCTTTCAAACTTCTAGAAGAATCTAATTCCATAATTCTAGCTTTTAACTCATTTGAAACAACCATATGTCTTCCATAGATAAAATACACGTTAGCTATAAGAATGAACATAGCTATAATTGCCATAGGAGCTGTATTTAATAGGAAAGAGTTGAATCCTAAATCTCCCTCAGCTCCAATGATTAATTGAGTAGGGTCTCCAATTAAAGTAGCTAGTCCTCCAATATTAGCTGACATTACCTCTGTAATAACAAAGGGAAATGGATCTAGTTTTAATTGCTTAGCTAGTAAGATAGATACAGGTGCCATAAGTAAAATTGTAGTAACATTATCTAAGAAAGCTGAACATAGAGCTGTTACCACAGCAAGTAAGACTATCAATCTAAAAGGCTCTCCTCTTACTAATTGTGCTACTTTAATAGCAAACCATTGGAAAACTCCTGTTTCAGATACAAGATGAACTATTATCATCATACCAATTAAAAGAAATAGAATTTCTAACCTTTCAGAAACTGCTTCTAAGGCGTCCTCTTCATTGATTATCCCTATCAATGCCATTATAAGTCCACCTATCATAGTTGCCCAAGCTTGAGGTATTTTTTCTGTAATCATTAAATAGAAAACAGAAACAAAAACCACTAGTCCTATTATTATATATATCATTTTTTATTATCCTCCTTAGTCATCTCCCCCACTATTTTAAATTTTAGATTAACTATATATGTAGTACTTTCTTAATAATATCAGATCTTTTTATCATTCCATGATATTTTCCATTATCTACTACATATAATCTAGTTATACCTTTATTTACCATAATAAAGCAGATTTCCATTATTGGAGTCTTTCTATCTATTATTATATCTTTTGAAACTCTATACAGATTTTCAATTGTAACCTTTGACTCATTAACTAAATATTCTTCAAAAGGTTCCCCGATTGTAAGGAAATTTAAATCTCCCATAAGTGATAGATAATCTGGCATTCCATAGTCAATTAACTCTCTTTCAGTAATCTCCCCTAAAAAATTTCCATGTTTATCTACAACTGGTAAACCACTTGTTTCTTCTAATATCAATCTCTTAGCAATATCTTCTAATGTATTGTCTGGAGTAGCTGGTTTTACATCAGGACTTAATACGTCCTCAGCTACTATCTTATGTTCAAACTCAATATTTGCTTCATGAAAGAAATCTATAATCTTTTTAGGATTTCTCTCTTTTCTAATTTTCTCTAAAAGCTCAGTTTGTTTTAAAGCTAATTTAGATACAGCACTCATAACTTTTAAAATATTTTTATTTTTTAATACATCAGAGATGATTAAAAATACAAGGTTTACTTTATCAGTTTGGTGTGTAGCAGCTATTTCACTTTCAATTGGGTTATCTAAAAGTCCAATTGCTACAATAAAGTCATTGAAGTTCTCTATTCTAGCATGTGGTATTGCTATTCCACTCCCAATTCCAGTAGAAATTTCTCTCTCTCTTCTAAGTACAGCCTCTTGAATAAGTTCTTGAGAAGCTTTTACCTTTTTATCCTTTTCAGATATTTTTTCTATCATCTCAACAATAATCTCTTCAGGAGTCTCTCCTTTAAGATCTGTCAAGATGAAGTTCGGATCTAGGTAACTTGAAAATTTCATAATTCCACTCTCCTTAATAAATATTTATAATAATTAAAAATTTAAAAACAATTTAGAAATAGAAATATAAAAGAGAGGTTTAATGAAACACTCTCTTTTATTCTTACTATATTTAAGTATACTCCTATTTTAAAAAATAAGCAAATACTTTTATCTTATAATCTCATAATTTTACATTATTTTAGGAATAATAGCAAAACCATACACAGGTCCTGAATGAGCACCAATAGTAGCTCCTATTTCAAATCTTCCCTTATAATCTATTTTATTATTTCCACTTTGAGCATTTTTTATCTCATCAGCTCCAGAAAGTTCTTTACGAGTTCCTCCCCAAGCTGTATACATTATCATACTAGTTTTTTTACTTTCACTTCTGATTAATCTTTCTATATATCCAAAAGCTCCAGCTTCTCCAAAAGTTTTACCTTGAACAGAGATCTCACCATTATCTAACTTAAGTATAGGTTTTACTTTTAAGAAACCTCCTATAACTGAAGAAGCTCTTCCAATTCTTCCACCTTTCTCAAGATAACTTATATCATTTACTACAAAATAAAGTTTTATCTTATCTTGAAGTTGGTAAAGTCTATTTAAAATTGTTTCTTGATCCACTCCATCCTTAGCCATTTTAGCAGCTTCAAGAACTTGGTATCCCAGTGACATAGCCACGCCTTTAGAATCTACTATAGTGATATTTTCTCCTTTTGGAAGCATTCCTTTAGCTACCCTTGCAGCTTGTTGAGTACCACTTAATTTACTTGAAATATGGATAGAGATAATTTTCTTATACCCCTTCTTAAATAATCTTTCATATACCTCTTTAAATTCAGCAGGAGAAGGTTGAGAAGTTTTTGGAATTATTCCCTCAGTAGTAACTCTTTTCCAGAAATCTTTCTTAGTCAATTCCACACCATCTTTAAAGTAATCATCTCCTATTTTAATTTTCAATGGGATGATATCAATAGTTAAGTCTTCCATTAGTTCTGGAGTTAGGTCTGAAGTTGAGTCAGTAACAATGGCAATCTCTGGAAGAGAAGGATCCCTTTTCTCTACATATAAGTAGTAGTGATAGTTTTCATGAGCTGAAAGCAAATCTTTTCTATCAATATCTATCAACTTAGAAAAAGCTTCATTTACTTCAGGGGTTGAGTCCTTTCCATAAGCTATTGTAAGATTTAAACTATCATCTTTTACATATTTTTCTAATATATTTTCTATCAATACTTTTAAATTACTATTTTTATCTTTTATCTTTCCATTTACTAAAGCTATATAGTCACCAGTATTTATAATTAATTCTTCAACTTTTGTATCTCTTACAGCTTGAGTTACCTCTATAGAGAAATTATTTTTTAACTTATTAAGAGTGTATTCTAATTTCTCCTCTTTATTTTTAACTAAGTAATATCCCTCTAGCATACTCTTAGTTTCAATTACTAAAATCTCTTTTTTAGATCTTTCAGCAGCTATTTTAGCTGTAGATATAATATTTTTGTTATTTGGTAAGATGATAATTCTATTACATTGAATTTTTCTAATACCCTCTTCTATATCCTGTACACTTGGATTTTGTGTTTGTCCTCCTATTAAAACCCCAGCAGCTCCAGCTTCAAGGAAATATTCTCCCAGTTTTTTATTATCTACTATAGCAAAATATCCTATTTCTCCACAATTTTCATTTTTTATAATATATCTATCATCTTTTTTACTAATATCTTTTTCAGAAATTAAAAGATTTTTGTGTTGGAAAGACATATTTTCAATCTTAATATTGTTAAGTTGTCCATATTTTAGAGCTATCTCTAAAACTTGTCCTGGATTATTTGTATGAATATGAGTTTTAGTTTTATGAGTAGTTTGTGCACAAACCATAGAATCTCCAAGAAAAGCTATCTCTTTTTTATAACCATCTAAATCAAAACTTCCCTCTTCTATGATAAATTCAGTACAATATCTAAATTTTATCTCCTCTGGACTGTGGTAATTATACTCCATTCTCTCTTTTCTTTTAGCTTGAGATTTTACAATTCTTTCTAGATCTTTTAACATCTCAGGATCAGTTACAGATTTTTCAAAACCTTCTAACACATAGAAGATTCCCTTTCCACCAGCATCAACAACTCCAGCTTCTTTTAGTTTTGGCAACATATTTGGAGTCTCTTCAACTGCTTCTTTAGCTACATTTTTAAGGTGGACTAAGAAAAGAATAAAATCATCTTTATCTCCTTGGTAAACAGCAGCTTCCTCAGCTACTCTTCTAATAACTGTTAACATTGTTCCCTCTACTGGCTCAGAAACAGCTTGGTAAGCTCTCTCTTTAGCTACTCCAAAAGCTGCAATAACATCATCAACAGTTATCTCGTCCTTATCCTTAATAGAACTTAAAAAACCTTGAATAATTTGAGAAAGAATAGTTCCAGAATTTCCTCTAGCCCCTAATAAGATAGCTTCAGAAACTATCTCCACCAATTCTCTCATATCTGGTTCATGATTCAACCTAACTAATTCATTTTCAACAGCTTGTAGTGTCATAGACATATTTGTTCCAGTATCTCCATCTGGAACAGGATAGACATTTAAGTCATTTAAAATATCTGCATATTTAGATAACCATCTACTTGCTGCTATTAAAAGTTTTGTCAATCTCATAGAGTTTAACACTTTTATTTCCAATTTCATTAAATTATTACCTCCGTAAGTATTTAAATTAGAATGTAGGAGGATTTACAACCCATATAGCTTTTGTCGGCTTATCTGTATTATTTTTAAATCTATGTTTTTGACTTGATTTAAAATACAGGCTGTCTCCCTCATTTAAACTGTGAACAACTTCATCTATATAAATATCTAATTTCCCCTCAACAATATATATGAACTCTTCACCATGATGGCTATAGAAACTTCTACCACTTTCACCAAATGGTCCTATTTCATAAAGTATAGGTTCCATAGTTTTATCTATATTTGATGTAGTAAGTAATGCCATCTTAGTATTAGAGTCTAAACTTTCAATATATTTTCTATCATTTCTTCTGACAAGTTCAGTATTTTGTCTCTCCTCTTCATCTTCTATTAAATAACTTACCTTTACATCTAAAGAAGTAGCTATTTTTTTTAGGTTTTCAATAGAAGGAGAAGCTTTTCCCTGCTCTATTTGTGATAAGAAACTTGCTGATAACTCCACTTTTGTTGCTAACTCTCTTAAAGATAACCCTCTATCATTTCTACTTTTTTTTATTCTTTCACCTATACTACTCATCTATCACACATCCTCATTTAAAATTTTTATCAAAGTGAAAAGAGTATGAGATACTGTTCTTTCCCTTACTTTATTTCTATCTCCTTTAAAAACTCTCTTCTCCACATATATTTTATCATTTACTTTTATACCCATATATACAAGACCCACTGGTTTCTCTTCACTTCCCCCATCTGGTCCAGCAATTCCCGTAGTAGCAAGTCCAATATCTGTTTTGAGTCCTAGAAGCATCTCTTTTACAGTTTCTTCACTAACTGCTCCATATTTCTCTAAAGTTTCTTTTTTCACTCCAAGTCTTTCCATTTTAGCTTCATTACTATATGATACTATTCCTTCATAAAAAACTTCAGACACCCCTGCTACATCTATAAGTTTACTTGCTAACATACCTCCAGTACAAGATTCAGCTGTTGATATAACTAAGTTTTTTTTCTTAGCTAGCTCTACAACTCTCTTTTCTAATCTGTCACTATCTTCTCCAAAAATAAACTCACCTATTTTATTATATATCTTTTTTATAATTTTTTCCACTTTATTTTTATTGCTCATTTTACTTTGAAGTCTAATGAGTATTCCATAATCTTTTACTAAAAATTCATAATATATTCCCTCTTCAGTAAAAAACTCTCTTACAGACTCATCTATTAAAGATTCTGGCATACCATAGGTTATGAGATCTTTTATGTATATCTCATCATCTAATAGATTTTTTTCCTTTGCATACCAAGCTAAAAATTTAGGTAGCATATTATACAGCTCTCTAGGAACACCAGGAAAGGCAACTATATCATCAATATATACAGCTGGAGCCATTCCAACATCATTTTTAAAAGTTATAGACCCTTCTGGTTTTTCGACCTCTTTTATATTTATATTTGTAAAAGTATATCCTCCCTTTACAAACTTTTCTTTTAATTCCTCTAGCTCATCATCATCAACAATTAGAGGCTTTTTCACATATTCAGCTATTACCTCTTTAGTTATATCATCAATAGTAGGTCCAAGTCCACCAGAGATAATTATTAAATCTACATTTTTTTTACAATAATCAATAGTTTTATAGATCTCTTCTCTAATGTCTCTTACTACAGTTTTAAACTCTATCTCCATTCCATATTTATTCAATTCTTGAGCTATATAAATACTGTTAGTATCTACCATTCCTCCATTTAAAAGCTCTGTTCCTACTAGTATAACTGCTACTTTCATAAATATCTCCCCTTAAAAGAATATTGTCCAAAGACAAACCATAATAAAGTTTCCAATTACTCCTGCTAAGAAATCATCTAAAACAACTCCAATACCATTGTCAAAATTTTGAGCCTTATCTATAGGACCTAATTTTGTAATATCTAAAAATCTAAAGATTACAAAAGCCAATCCCATAGCAACAATATTTTGATATAATCCTACTGGATTAACTAAAAATAGAGTTGTTAAATATCCCAGTACCTCATCTATTACCACATTTTGTGGATCCTCTTTTTTAAATATCTCTCTTTCACACACATCACAAACATATACAGAGATACCGAAAAAAGTCATCAAAAACATAAAGTAAAAAGAGTTATATATCATATTATTAGGAAAAAATCCTCTCACTAAAGAGAGTAGTATAAATAGTGGTATCCCTCCTAAAGTTCCAAAAGTTCCTGGAGCTTTAGGCATATCTCCAAGTCCAAACCATGTTCCTAAATCTCTTATAGTTTTTCTATTCATTTTAATATACTCCCCTCTCATAATTGTATGGCTTATAAAATCCACTTCTATTTTTCATATTTTCTAATACCTTTTCCATCTCTTCTCTAGTTTCATTGGTAAACTCTAAAACTACCTGATCAATTAGTAGCTCCTTTAATTTTTTAATATCATTTAGAATATTAAGTGGTTTTTCTAAATAGATCTCTGTATTTCCCAAGTCATTTTTTATTACTTTAAAAATATCTCCCTCTTCATTTTTTAAAGTTTCTATTTCGTTTTCAAAAAGTGGAAGTTCAATATACATTCCTCTTAATTTAGAATACCCTAAAATTCCCTTTTTTATTGAAGTTTTTCCTATCTCCTTTATCTTGTCAAAACTTAGTTCTGGAGAAAGGATAACACTCTCTACTCTTCCAGTTTCAGCAAGAACTTCCACACTATATCTATTAGAGATATTCAAGTTCCAATTAACCATAACCTTTTCATTATTATTTTCTAAAACTTGGTAAAGATTAGAAGCTAGTTTGCTATTTAAATCATGTTCATTTAAGCTTCCCTCTTTAGCAATATCTATTCCTCTTTTATAGATTTTTTCTATTCCAAAGTTTTTAGCTATACTCTCTTGCATAGAATTAGAAACAATAGCTACTAACTCTATCTCCCTTACTTCCTCTTTTTCAACAGGAAGTGAGTATTTTTCTTCAGCCTTTCTTCTATAACTCTCTATTAGAGCTACCTCTAATTTTTCAATACACTCTCTTCTTAAAGATTTTAAAAGTGATAGTGGCATAAAGACCTCTTTATCTATATCACAATTAAACTCCTTTAAGTTAAAAGTACTATCTCCCATCTCTCCAATTTTTTCCCTTGCTTCTTCAGTAGTTAAAGCTTTTTTACTTGCTTTTTCAATCTCCTTTTCCCCTGTAACACTGACAGCAATATCAATTCCATGATTATTTTTAGCTACAAGTTTTAAAGTGGGTTTTTCTCCTATATGAGTTATAAAATATCCAGAGATATCCAATCTTTGCTCCTCTTTTTTTAATCTACTTTCTGCATCATCATTTACCTCTTTAGAGTAACTTTTAAAGATGTACTTGCTTCCTCTTGGAACATCTCTAAGGACAATCGTATCTCCAGCTTCTGCTGATTTTCTACTCATATCTCCACTTTTTAGTTCTATTTTATTTATATATCCTCCACCAAGTTTTTCAAAATCCTTAGATAGATAGATTATTCCATCACCAAGAACAACTCTACTTTTAAGCTTTAGCTCCTTTCCACTTAAAAGACCTAAATTTTTTCCCAAATTAAAGGAGTAATCTTTATTCATAATATAGTTATCATTTCCATAGAAATATCCCTTACTATATCCTCTATTAAAAAGTTCTGAAGATTTTTCTTGAGCTTTTATACCATCAATTAAATCACGATAATAAGAGACAGTTTCAAAAACATAGTGAGGATCCTTCATTCTTCCCTCTACTTTTATACTTTCTATTCCTATCTCCTTTAATTTTTTTATTTCATCAAAGCCTAAAAGTTGATCTTTAGGACTTAGGAAATATCCTTTCTCACCTTTAGAATTTTCATATTTTTTTCTACAAGGTTGAGCACACATTCCTCTGTTTCCACTTCTACTTCCAATAAAACTACTCATATAGCAATTTCCAGAATAGCATATGCATAGAGCTCCAGATACGAAAACTTCCAATTCAATAGAGGTGTTCTCTCTAATTTTTTTTATCTCTTCAAAAGTCATCTCTCTAGGAAGAACAACCCTTGTAAAACCTAACTTTCTAAGATATTCAGCCTCATAGTGATTCCCTACTGTCATCTGTGTACTTCCATGGTACTCCATATTAGGGAAGTTTTCCTTCATAAATTTAAAATATCCTAAATCTTGCACTATTACAGCATCTAAACCATGCTCATATAAGACTTTTAAATTAGGATATAAAAACTCCATCTCTTTTTCCATCATTATAGTATTTAAAGTTAAAAATACTTTAACACCTCTTTTATGAGCGTAATCAAGAGCCTCTTTATACTCTTCAAGGGTAAAGTTTTCAGCATTTCTTCTTGCACCAAAACCTTTTAATCCCATATATATCTCTTGTGCTCCACCTTTAACAGCAGCATAAAATCTCTCCATATTTCCCGCTGGGGCAACTATTTTCATCTATTTACCTCTCTCTTTTAAAAATTTTTCAATCTCCTCTTCCCAATTATTTTCAAGAGCTTCTAAATTTCTTATTATACTCTCTTTCACATTCTCTTTTATAAATTTAATAATTTCACTATAATCCTCTTTTGTTTGTGCTAATTCTAAAACTGAATAATATTTTAATCTATCTTCATTTCTTATAATCGTAATAGGATAGCCAGCTTTCATCAACTCTAAATTCATAAGGAGACGCCCAGTTCTTCCATTTCCATCTCCAAAGGGATGGATTTTCTCAAATTTTGAGTGAAAAATAGCTATTTTATCTATAATATCTAATTTCTTTTCTTCTCTATACCATTTCAATAACTTATCTAAATCCTCCTCTATATGTAAAGCATTAGAGGTATGAGTATTACTTCCTCCTATTTTCACAGGATAAGTTCTAAATTTTCCAGCTATCTCTCTATCAATATCCCCTATTACTATTTGATGAAACTCCTTGATAACTTTCTTATCTATCTCTCTTTTGTGTCTTACTTCTTCTACTAAATAATCTAAAGCGTAAGCTTGATTTTTAGCTTCAATATGTTCATTTAAAGATTTTCCCTTCACAGTTAATCCATACTCTATAACTACTTGGGTCTCATTTAATGTTAAAGTATTTCCCTCAATAGCATTTGAATTATATACAAACTCTGTCTTTATATTTTCATATACCTTTTTTAAAACAGTTGAGGGAAGAGGACGATTTTTATTTAAAAATGCTTTTAACTCATCTATACTATACTCTCTCATTACTTACCTCTCTTTAAAAAATTATATACTTCTAATACTCTTTCACTTAACTCTTTTAAATCCCCTTCATTCATAATTATAATATCCGCTCTTTTCATTTTCTCTTCAAGGGACATTTGACTAGCTATTATTTTTTTAGCTAACTCTGGAGTATTTCCATCTCGTGACATAACTCTAGATATTTGCTTTTCTACACTTACACCTACAACTATAATTTTATCACAAAGGTATTCCATATTAGCTTCATAAAGTAAAGGAATATCAAAAATAATTAGTTCTTTCCCATTTTCTTCTTTCTTACTTTGAAAATACTCTATTACCTGTGGATGTATTATACCATTTAATTTTTTAACTAACTCTTTGTCTTTAAAAACTCTCTCTCTCAGTTTTTCTCTGATAATATATCCATCTTCTCCAATAATATCTCTTCCAAAGATATCTCCAATCTTTTCTATTATCTCTTTTCTTTCACTAATCTCTTTAGCAACTAAATCAGCATCTACTATCTCTACCCCAAGCTCTTTAAAAAAACCACTTACAGTGGATTTTCCACTAGCTATTCCTCCAGTAAGTCCTACTATCATAATTACACTCCTAAAACATTATATATTATTACTCCAGCTATTCCACTTCCTAACATAACATATATAGGGTTTACTTTGTATTTTCTTAAAAAGAAAAAGCCTATAGCAAAAAATATCACAGCTATAATATTTATAGTTAAATTCTCTATAGTAAAATGCATCTCCCGCCAACTAAATGAAAACTCTGTTATATGCAATCTCTTATCTCCAAAGAAGGCTAACATCACTATAGATAGACCAGCTACTCCTATTAAAGAAACTACTGCTGGTCTAAGTCCATATAAAATATCTGAGATCACTTTTACATTTTTATATTTTACATATATGTAAGCTAAAATAAGAACTATTATAAATGATGGAGAGACACAACCAACAGTGGCAACTATAGCTCCGAACAATCCTCCTATCTGTGTCCCAACAAAGGTAGATGTATTTATTGCAATGGGACCAGGAGTCATTTGAGATATTGTTATAATATCAGTAAACTCTGTCATAGTAAGCCAACCATGTAGCTCTACTACCTCTTTTTGAATAAGAGGTAAAGAGGCATAACCTCCCCCTATACTAAAAAGTCCTATTTTGAAAAAACTCCAATAAAGTTGTAAATATATCATCTTTCTATCCCCCTTTTTCTCATATAACCTCTATATATTACTCCTAAAAATCCACAACTAAGGATTATAAAGATAATATTTAGATAGAAAGTTGCTATAAAAACACCTATCATTATAATTGTAGATACACTATCCTTTAATTTTCTTATATCTCCAACTAATTTAAAAACTACATCAGCAATTACTGCTGCTACTCCAGCTTGCATTCCCTTCATAGCTCCATTAACTATAGCATTATCTCTAAAAGCTATATAGAAAAGAGAGATGATAGAGATTATTATAAGTGGAGGGAGCACAGTTCCTATCAAAGAAACAAGGGCACCTAAGACTCCAGCTAATTTATATCCTATAATAATAGAAGAGTTGATAGCTATAGCTCCTGGAGATGATTGAGCTATGGCTATTAGATCTATCATCTCTTCCTCTCCTATCCATCTATATTCATTTACAAACTTTTTTCTCATAAGGGGAACTATTACATATCCACCACCAAATGTAAAAGCACTTAGATAAAAAGTTGATAAGAAAAGCTTAAAATAAAATTTTTTATCCTTTTTCATAATCCCTCCCTCAATTTCATTTACTTCATATTATATAATTTTTTTCATAATTTTTCCAATGGAATTTGTATTTCAGTGACATACTCATTTTTATTCTCTGTTATGTGCATCTCTATATGATAAAGTTCAATAATATTTCCAGTTACTCTATAATTATTCTCTAAGATATATTTTTTTAATTTTTTATAATGTTTTTCTATATTGGTATAGTCTCCTCTAAAAAAATATTTTAAGTAGTAACCCTCTTTTAAAATCTCATCTTTTTCTTTATCAATAACAACAAAAGTTCCTATATAGTTAGAATAGTTTCCCCTACTCCATTCATCAAATTTAATAATAGTTCCTATCTCACTCTCTGTAAAAATAAAATCATTATCTTCATCAGATTTTTTTTTAAGTTTTTTCAACTCTAAATTTATCTCATTTTCATCTTTAAAGTTTCCTTTTTTCAAAAGGATATATCTTTGAGATAAAAACTCTATTTGAGGTATTCCATACTGAGAAAAATTTTTAAAATATTTTATATTCTCTTTTTTTAACTCTAACTCTTTTTTTAAACTTAGAAGTTGCTCTAGATTCTCATCAATTTTTTTTAATTGAAACTCAAGCATATCTTCAGTTTTTTTAATACTCCTATTATTTAAAAAATCTGTTATCTCTTCTAAACTTACTCCTAAACTTCTTAAGCTACGAATATTATTTAATTTCCAAAGTTGATTTTCAGAATAGTACCGATAACCATTTTCTCCTCTTGTGTCAGGAATTAAAAGACCTATCTTTTCATAATATCTCAAAATATCATTACTTACATTATATAATTTACTAATATCTCCAATTTTATATAACTTTTTCATAAGCCACCTCATAGATATTATAACATATTTTCCTTGACTCTTGAACTATTCCAAGGTTTATAATGGAGATGAAATATAATATTAGGAGTTGATTTAATGAAGCAGGAAAAAACTGTTTTGCAAACAATACTTAGATATTCTATCCCATCAGTTGTTTCTATGTGGATTTTTACCATATATACAATGGTAGATGGAATATTTATAGGAAAATATGTGGGACCTTTGGGGCTTGCTGGGGTAAATATAACTATGCCACTAATAAATTTAACTTTTGCTATTGGAATTATGATAGCTGTTGGAAGTTCTACAATGATAGCTATACATTATGGTAAAAAAGAGTGGGAAAAGGGAAATCAGATATTTACAACTGCTGTTTTCTCTCTTCTTGGTTGTGGAGTTTTAATATCTACCTTGATTACAATATTTATGGATCCAATAATTAATTTTTTAGGTGGGGGAGGAACTTTATATCCCTATGTTAAAGATTATTTAAGTGTTATTATTCTGTTTTGTATCTGCTATATGACTGGATATGCTCTAGAAATATATATTAAAGTAGATGGAAATCCAGTGTATCCCACTCTTTGTGTTATCACAGGAGGAGTTGTAAATATTCTATTAGACTATGTTTTTGTGGTGATCTTTCATTGGGGAATTAAAGGTGCTGCCTTTGCAACAGGATTATCCCAGGTAACTACGACATCCTTACTTTTCTACTACATATTTTTTAAAACTGAAAGGGTAAAATTTACTAAAATAAGGTACTCAATTATCAATCTTTTAAAAATTATGAAGGTTGGTTTTGCTGAATTTTTAGCTGAGGTATCTACGGGAATTTCTATCTTTGTTTTTAATCTAGTTATATTAAGGGAGCTTGGAGAGAAGGGAGTATCTGCTTTTGGAATAATTGGATATATTTCATCTTTTATAACTATGACAATGATAGGATTTAATCAAGGGGTACAGCCAATACTAAGTTTTAACTTAGGAGCAAATGAGCATAAAAAGATATCTGAAATAATTAAAACTAGCTTTATAATTTTAGGTGGCTTAGGAATATTTTTCTATGGAATGATAAATATTTTCTCAACAGAGATTGTATCTATATTTTTAAATAGTAGTGAAGATATTAAACTTACAGAAAAAGCTTTAACCCTTTATAGCTTTGCTTACATCATATGTGGATTTAATATTTTTAGTGCTGGGTATTTTACAGCTATTGATAGGGTAAAGATTTCAACTATAATAACTCTTTTAAGAGGAGTTCTTTTGCTAATTTTATTTATCTACACTCTTCCATATTTTTTAGGAGTAAATGGAATTTGGCTTACAATGTTTGTAACAGAGGGTGTTACATTAATCGTTTCATATCTTTTTATGAAAAATTATGATATAATAAGAAATAAAATTTAAATGAGGTAGAAAAATGGTTAAACTTATTATTACTGATATGGATGGAACATTATTAAATAGTCGTGGTGAACTTAATGATGAATTTTGGAATATTCAAAAAAAATTAGCTAAAAACAATATAGTTTTTGCTATTGCCAGTGGTAGACCTCACTGTAATTTAGTGGAAATGTTTAGTGAAGTTAAAGATGAATTACTTTTTATAAGTGAGAATGGAGCTTGTGTTATTTATAAAGATAAGGAAATTTATACAAATACTATGGATATGAAAGATGTCTTTAATTTTGTTAAAATATCTGATCAAATTGAAGGAGCTATTCCTGTTATTTGTGGTAAAAAAGCTGGGTATGTTGAAAAGAAAAAGTTTTTAAATGAAAAATATGATTTTGCTAAGGAGATTTGTAAGTATTATAATAAACTTGAAATAATAGATGATTTAAATTCAATTGATGATGAAATTTTTAAAGTAGCAATTTGTGACTTTTTAGGTTCTGAAAAAAATAGTTATAACTATTTTAAAAATTTTGAAGAAGATTTCCAAGTTGTTATCTCTGGAAATGTTTGGTTAGATTTAGGGAAATTAGATACAAGCAAGGGAAAGGCTGTTGAGATGACACAAAAAAATCTTGGAATATCTTATGAAGAGACAATGATTTTTGGAGATTATCTAAATGATTACTCTATGATGACTTCTGGTAAATATAGCTATGCTATGAAAAATGCTCACCCTAAATTAAAGGAGATAGCTAATTTTGTTACAGAAAAAGATAACAATGAAAATGGAGTCTTAGAGACTGTTAAGGAGTATTTTAAAGAGATTCTTTAACTATAACTATTCAGGTAGAAATCAACTAAAGAAAACTCAAAGAATTGTGTAATTTATGAAGAGAAGTTAGATTAACTCAGCGAAATCGAACGCTAAAAAATGCAATAAGTCGAAGACTTAACCCTTCCAATAGTAGCGGAGTTTTAACGACTACTACTATTGAGACACAGAAATTTATTTTCTGTGTTACATTAAGGAAACACTGAAAGCTTTGCTTTCTGTGTCTCAAAATTCTTAGAGAGCTAAAGCTCTTAGAATTTTGGAAGCTCATAGTTAATCAACTTCTTGGAATATGGAACAATTCTTAGTTTTCTTCTTAAGAGATGAACTATCTGAATAGTTACTGATTTTCTTTTTCTTCTCTTTCAATTTTAGAGAAGATACAACCACAATAGTCCTGTCTATATAGATTATACTCTTTAGAGATGTTTACAGATTGTAAATATCTATTTTTTTTCTTAAAATCTCCATTTAAAAACTTTACTTCATATTTTTTTTCTAAGCTTTTACCTATTTCATTTATCCATTGAGCATTTTTCATAGGACTTATACTAAGAACAGTAGAAAAATAATCAAAAGTTAATTCTCTAGCTTTGATAGCTGTTTCCTCTAAACGAAGAGCATAGCATTTAAAGCATCTTTCTCCCCTCTCTTTAACTTTCTCAAGCCCTTTAACTTTCTCAAAAAATTCCTCTTTAGGATTATAATTTCCTTCAATTACCTCTATATCATAACCTCTTCTTTGAAGGTACTCTTTTTGCTCCTCTAATCTTTTTATATACTCTTCTTTAAAGGTAATATTTGGATTGTAGAAAAATATGGTAATTTCAAAATATTGTAGAAGGTATTCAATTACAGCACAACTACAGGGAGCACAGCAAGAATGGAGTAAAAGTTTTGGCTTTCTCCCTTCATCTACAATTTTTTTTATCTCTTTTTCCATTAATAAATCATAATTTTCTTTCATTTAACCACCTTATAACTCTATTACTCTTTCAGCCATCTCTCTAAAAGTATCATCATGGGTAACAATTATACTCTGATCTAGGTTTTTTAATATTTCACCAATAGAGTCAGCTAAACTTCTCCTTCTTTCACTATCTAAATTGTTTGTAGGTTCATCAAAAATAGAGAACTTACTATCAGTAAAAATCTTACTCATAGCTCCACGGATTGAGATTGCAACAGCTACTTGCTCTCCACCAGAAAGTTGCTCAAATTTAAGCTCTCCTCTCTCACCAAAAAGATAAACTGAGTATCTATCCTTATCTTCATTTGACCAGATTACTCTTTCACCTCTACCTGTTATTTTTCTAAAGTTTTCTGTGGCAGATAATTCAATCTCTTTCAACATATTTTTAGCAACTTCTTTTCCCATAATTTTAATTTTATCTCTAAAACTTTTAGTTAGTTGGATTTTTAAATTTAATCTTTCAATTTTTTTCTTTTCTTCCTTTAAACGTTCCTCTCTTTTTTTAGCTTCTAAAAGTCTTTCCTCTTCATAGGAGATTTCAGATTTAATTCCTCCTATTTTTCCTTTTAGATTTTTAAACTCCTCATCTAACTCTTCACTTTTTCTATTTAACTCATCTTTATTGTATTTAGAAAGTTTTTCTTTTTCTAAAGTCAGAGTTATTTCAAGTTTTTTAAAATTCTCCTCTTCATTGGTTAGGAACTCTTCAATTTTTTTTAGGTTGGTAAGATGTCTAGTTTTTTCTAAAGATTTTTTATAGTTTTCAATATACAGTTCTTTAAATCTTTCTAAAACTTTTAACTCATTCTCAGTTTTTTCTAATTGTAAAGAGATAAGTTTAAAATCATTTTCTATCTCTTTTTTCTCGTAAAGATAGATTTTAATAGTTTCAATCTCCTCTTTTAATTCTCTTTCCTTTTCAACTATTTCATCAATAGAGATTAGAAGGGTTTCTTTTTCCTTTAAAATCTCAGCTTTTTCTCTCTCAAGATTTTTAAGTTCAGTGGAAATTTTTTCCACTTCAAGGGTATTTAATTTTGTTTCAAGAGATATTTTTAAATTTTTTAAATCGTCACTACTTGAAAAATTATTCGCTTTTTTATAATCTACATACTCTCTTTCATTTAATTGTAGCTTCATCTCCCAAGTTTCTAGTTTTAGCTCCTCTTTTTCCAAGGTAGAGATTCTATCAGCCACTATTTTGTTAAGTTCTTCATATCTATAAACTTCATTTTGAACCTTAACTTTATCTTTTAGTTGTAACTGTAGTTGACTGATTTTTTTATCATACTCCTCTATTTTTAATTGGATTGTATTCAGTTTTTCATTAAAGAAATCTCCAATATCTCTTCCTTTTAAATTTTCACAACTCTCTTTAAGATAGGGACAAATAGAAGATTTCAACATTGAAAAAGCTTCTTTATTCTCATTTTTTTGAGTGTGTAAAATTTTAACTTTTCCTTCTAACTCTCTTAACTCTTTTTCAAGTATCTCTAGTTGTTCTAATCGGAAAGAGAGATTTTTTTCTTCTAAAAGTTTTTTCTCTTTTGTATAACTCTCTATTTCAGATTTTTTTTCTAAGATCTTCTCCTTTTGTTTTTCTATACTCTGTGAAGCTAAAAGAAGTTTCTCTTCTATCTCCAATGAATACTTTAAAATAGGAAACAATATCTCAAGTTCCTCTTTATATTCTAGAGCTCTGTTTTCTCTTTGGCTCTTTTCCACTAAAAGTCTTTCTTCATTAAGAGTTTTTTCATTAAAATTTTTCTCTAAATTATCTTTTTTACCTATTAATACTTCCTTTTCTCCTATTAGTTGAGAAAGTTTTGATTCTAAGAGAGCTCTCTTTTTTTCATTTTTAATATATTCCTCTCTTATTTTTTCAATCTCTTTTTTCTTCTCTTTAATTTGAGATAGATCATCAGAGATAGTCTTATATTTTTCATATCCCTCTTGATTATTTTTTACTATCTCTTCTGCTTCTATACTCTCATCTATGGATTTTAAAGTTTCCTCTTTTTCAATCTTTTTGCTTTGAATATTTTGTAAAGAGGTTGTTTTCATCATCTCCAATTGCTTAATATTTATCTCTAAAGCTCTCATATCTCTTAGAAGTTCTTTTAATTCTGCTTCTTTCTTTTCTAAAAGTGATTCATACTCCTGTTGAATTTGAAGATTGGATTTTAAAAACTCTATCTTCTCCTCAATCTCTTTAGAATCTAAAAGAGTTTCAGAGATATTTGCAACACTATTTTCAACTAAAGCTAACTCCTTTTCATATTTAGCTGCAGCCTCTCTAGAGTAACCTTCATAAATTTTAGTGTAAATATCAGTATTAAAAACTCTGTTAAATATTTTTTCCCTTTCGTTAGCTTTTTCCTTAAAAGCTAAAATAAACTCATTTTGCTTAGCTACAATGACATTGTCATAGATATCCTTCATATCCCCTTTTATTCCACAGAGCTCCTTAATCTTTTCAACTCTTCCTTCTAAAACTTCATCACCTTTAAAAAGTTGAGTAGTTCCAGGGATTTTTCTAATAACTTTGTACTCTTCCCCATCAACTCCCCAAAAGTCAACCTCTATTTTTGCACTTTTTTTACCATATTTAATAGCTTCCTTTTGATTATTTGTTCTAAGTCCAGAGTCAAAAAGAGTATAACCAATAGCTTCAAGTATAGATGATTTTCCCTTTCCATTCTCTCCAAGAAGAAGATTGATCCCTTTGGAGAACTCTATCTCTAGCTTTTCGTGAACACGATAATTTTCAAGATACACTCTATTTATTCTCAATTCCAATCTCCTCCTCAAGCATTCTGTCAAAAAGAGTTAAAAAGTCCTCTTTTCTCTCACTTTCCTCTTGATACTCTTTAAATTTTTGAAGATACTCTAAAGTTCTATCACTATCTCTAAAATCTTCCCATTCAGAAATAATTCTTCTTTCAGCTTCCTTTATAGTATAATATCCCTTTTCATTGATAATATCCCCAGTTATATTGTCAGAGTATCTAAGTTTTATATAAGCTTTCAAAGCTCCATAACTTTCTAAAATTCCCTCTAGTTCTGTAACATTAACAAAACCATTCTCTCTAACCTTAACATTTACTATTACTAGTTCTTCTCCTGTAAGATTTAAGTTTTCACAAAAGCTTTTAAATTCCTCTTTAATATCTTCTATATATTCAAAGATAACCTCTAATCTTTTTCTAGGAGTTACCTCTACAAATTTAAACTCTCTAGTATCAGTATCAAAAATTATTCCTCCCTTTTGATTACTTCTTTCATTTAGAATATTCCAATATTCTAAGGAACCAGGGATAAAAAAGTAAGGATTATCTTTGGGATAAACTTGATAAGAGTGAAGATGCCCCCCAGCTATATAGATACACTTATCTTTTAGTTTTTTAATTGATTCACTCATAGCTAGACCTGGGAGATATTCTCCACCACCTAAAGCAGTATGTACTACTACAATATTTTTTTCCTCTTCATCTAACTGAAGAGATAATTTATCTAAAACATCATCTATTACAAAACCTGGATATCCTAAACCATATATATTTACATCTTTTAGTGTAAACTTTTCAAAAATATACTCTCTATTGATAGCTGTATATTTTCCTCTGTGAACAAATCCCTTTTTTTCAAGATAGCCTAACCAAGAGTTTATCTCCTCATTTCCAGAGATATTATCATGATTTCCTTCAATTAAAAATACAGGGATCTCTCTATTTTTAAGTTTTTGAAAACTTTTTTCACATCTTTCAAGAGTATCAGGGGTAAGCTCTTTTTTATCAAAAAGATCTCCAGCAACAATAAATAGATCAATATTCTCACCTATTCCTATATCTATAATCTCATCAAAGGTTTTAAAAAAATCTAAATATCTTTTTTGGGAAAAATCCTTAGTTCCAAAGGGTTTCTTCCCAAGATGTATATCAGAACAATGAAGTATTTTCACTTATATTTCCTCCTCAGGCATACAATACCATTTAAATTCACACTCTTCACAAGCCTCTCCATAAACTCTTGGTGGGAACTGTTTTGTAGCTAATCTATTTGCAATCTCTTCAAATTTAGCTATACTTTTATCTATATTTTCAATCTCTATCTCTATATCTATCTTAGGATTTTCCTCTTCAATAAAATATAAAGAAGCTTTTAAATTTTCAATAGGGTATTTTCCTCTTAAAAGATAAGCATATATCTCTAACTGTCTTTGATATATTTTTAATTTTTCCTTATCAAATTTTCCTGTTTTAAAATCAATAAGCTCAATACCCTCAGGAGAATTTTTTAAAAGGTCTAAAGTTCCTTGAAGAATAAAGTTTTTCTCAACACTATACTCTTTTAATTCAGAAGCTATGATATCATCTAAAGGGTTACTATTTAAATATCTATCTATCTCACCGAAAACTTTTTCTCTGATGTCATCATTGAAATTAGTTCTTAAATTTTTCTCTAAAGAATCTCCAATCTCATTAATAGTATCTTTTAAACTGTTTTTATCAAAGATTTTAGCTAAAAACTCTTTGTGTATTCTTTCAATTACTTTATGAGCAAAAATACCATAAAAAGTTTTAGGGTTACTTAATGGATTAAATTTAAAGTCCTTAATAAATCTATATTTTAAAGGACAAAATTCATAGAGAAGTATGTGTCCAGTATAAGAGAGTAATTCCTTAGTTACTTTTATTTTAAGTGGTTCTATTTGAAGTTTTTCCAGCTTAAATTTTTCATCATCAACATAGGGAATAGACTCGTAAATAGGGCGAAATACTCTAGATGGAAGCTCATTTCTTCCAGATCTATTCTCTATACTTGTTAAAACTAAGAGATTCTGAGCACGAGAAAAAGCAGTATAGTAGATTCTCCAAAAATCGAACTCATTTTTTTTCTCTCTAGGTTCAAAGTTGTCTTCTAATCTTAAAATCTCCTCTAATATATCCTCTTCATTCTTTTCTCTAGTAATAGGAGTTGAATCTAAAGAACCAACTACAACAACAGGAAACTCCAATCCTTTAGCTTGATGAAAAGTAAGAAAAGGAATAGCTCCCTTTGGAAAATCCTCTTTATTTTCAAACTCATCAATTTTCTTATGGTAGAGATTTTTGAGATATACCATAAAAAAATATCTGATAACTTTTTCCAATTCATCTTTTGAAATATCCTCTATTTTAGATAATCTTTCAAATTTTTCTAATATATCTGTAAAAATAGCAAGGTTATATGTTTCTCTTTCAAAGGAATCAGGATTCTCTTGAAGTTTTATTAGTTTTTTAAAAGTATCAAACCTTAAAAGCGAGTAGAAAATTTTTCTCAAACTAGGCATAGTTAAAATATCATTACTAGCATTTTTCTTCCTATTTTCAACAAGCCAAGCATAGAACTTTTCATCATTTTTTACAATTTTTTTTAAGGTATTTAAACAATCTTTATAGTAATCAAAAACTTTGCTACCTCTATTTTGAACCTCATCTAATACTAGATACTTACATTGTGGAAAATATACTAAAAGAGCTCCAATAACTAATTTAATCTCCTCTCTTTCAAAGAAATCTTTAGAACGGGGAGAATAAACAGGAATTCCACACTCTTCTAAATAGTTTTTTAATTCTTTTACATTGGGAGCTTGTACACTTCTAAAAAGAAAAGCTATTTGACTGTAATCTGAAATTTTTTTAGTTGTATGAAGTTTTTTTATAAATTTATAGATATTATCTTTCCATTGCTTTTCAGAGTTTCCACCAATTCTAATAACCCCACTATATTGAGAAAAAGTCTTTTCAGCAGGAGGAACAATCTCTTTTGGATATCTAAACTCTCTCCAATTTATTAAGTTAATCCATCTATTACAAAATCTTATAATATCTTCATGAGAACGATAGTTTATATCTAAATTAATTTTTTTACATCTACCCTTTTCAAATCTCTCTGGAAATTTTAAAATATTTTTGATTGTTGCTCCTCTAAATCTATATATTCCTTGATCGTCATCACCAACTACACAGATGTTTTCTCTCTTTTCTCCAAGTAAAAATACTATTTTTTCCTGAATTGTGTTAGTATCTTGGTATTCATCTATCATTATATATTGAATTTTATTTTGAAGCTTTTCTAAAATCTCTTCATTGTGTAAAATTCTATATAGTTCTCTTTGAATTGTAGTAAAGTCTAAAAAGTTTTCTTCTACAAGTAACTGGTGATATACTCTATGAGCCTCTTTTAAAAATATTATCTTTTTATCAGTAGTTTTTAGATTATCTAATCTTTTTCCCTCTTCATTTATCTTATTAAACCATTCAAGTAGCTTTTTACTTCTTTCCCAACTACTATTTCCTCCAATATCTCTAAAGAAATCTCTATATCCCTCTAAAGAGTTAAAATATTTAATTTTACTATATATAAAAAAGTGTTGGTCAGTATCATCAAGTACTCTATACCCATCTTTAAAAAAAGAGTATTCAATATTTTCCTCAATAAGTCTTAAGAAAATAGAGTGTAGGGTACCTATGTACATCTCATTTATATTTATTTTTTCTCCATACTCTTTTATTCTCTCTGATATTCTAGTTAGAAGTTCTCTAGCTGCTTTCTCAGTAAAAGTTGAAAGAAATATATTTTCAGGTTTAACCTTTTTTTCAACTAGAAGATGTACAGCTCTTTCAACAAGAGTTCTAGTTTTTCCAGATCCAGGACCAGAGATAAGTAGGAGAGGTCCCTCTGTAGTTATAACTGCCTCATATTGTTTTTCATTAAGTTCCATCTTTTACCTCCTTGCTTCTATTCAAATTAATTATACCATATCTCTATACTTTCCTCAAAAGAATTAATAATTTAGATAAAATGTTAAATTAGACTTGAAAAAATCTCAAAAAAAAGGTATCATCAACTTATATATTTATTAACTTATTTGGGGTGAAGGGATGAAAGTTTTACATAGGCTTTTATTACATTGGATCTATATGTTATGTTTTTTTGGTGGGTTTATAAACACAGTAAGTATTGTTAAATATTCCTATACAGTTTCACATTTTACTGGACATATTTCAAAGGCAGCTATAAATATAGGAGAGGGGAATATTTTTGAAGTACTAAAAATTTTTTCAATAATATTATCCTTTGTGTTGGGATCTACTATTTCTGGCTTTCTTGTAGATGGAAGAGAGTTTAACTTAAAAAGAAGATATGGATATTCAATGTTAGTTCTTGGAATTGGACTTATCTTTCTCTATCTTATAGCAAAAGATAGTGCGGTTTTTTTCTATTATCTACCTTTTATGGTAGGGGTACAAAATGGACTTTTTATCTCTTATAAGGGAGTTGTTGTAAGAACAAGTCATGTAAGTGGAAGTTTAACAGATGCTGGAGTTTATTTAGGACACTGTTTAAAAGGAAAAAAACAAGATAAATGGAAAGCATATTTTTGTCTATTTACAGTTTTAATATTTTTACTTGGAAGTTTTTTTGGAATAGAGTTTTATTTTCTACTCAAAGATAGAGTTTTTATTGTAGCAGGACTTGGGTATATAATTATAGCATGTATATATTTTTCATTAAGACATAGATATAGACATGTTTTACATTTGACAGATGAGCATTACCATTTTCAATAGGGGGATATAATGACTACAAAGGAGATTTTTAATTATTTTGATAAGATTGGCTCTTTAACTTTTTCTACTATTAATGGAGAATATCCAGAGAGTAGAATAGCTCATTTTGGAGCTTATGATGAGGAAGGGTTATATTTTATGACTATGCATACTAAACCCTTTTATAAGCAATTGAAAGCAACAGGAAAATTATCTGCTTGTGGATTGTGTGCAGATTCTAAGATAGAGGAGACTGAAGATGGAAATCTTATTTTTGATGATGGGTATTTTGCTAGAATTACAGGAGATGTGAAAGAGATTTCTATTGAGGAGATAAAAAGAAAGAACAATCCAATTTTTGATTATTGTATAAAAGATAATGAAAGATATCCAGCTATGGTAGTATTTTGTCTTTATAGAGGTAGAGGAGAGATTTTTGATTATGATTTTGAAAAGATAAAACGTCCTCATAAATTAGAAAGATTACGTTTTTCTTTTGGAGGTATGGAGATAGAAAATCCTGGTCTTACTATTGATAGAGATAAATGTATAGCTTGTGGAAAGTGTGAAAGTGTATGTAGTTTTTCTGCTATTTTTAAGAAAGATGGGAAGTTTGAAATTATGGGAGAACGTTGTGATGAATGTGGAAGTTGTTACCTTGTTTGTCCAGCTCAAGCTATAAATAGTAAAGGAAGATAAACATAGAGGAGTGTTATAAATTTTTAAATTGCAACACTCCTCTTTTAATTTAATTAAATTTCTTTTAAATTTTGGAGTCCATCTTCTCTTCCCCAAGCAGCAACTGTTGGGACTATATTAATAAAAGCATCTTCATCTATCTTAGTAATAAAATCTTTTATTAACATAGCCTCTCTCATAGAGCAGATAGTTATAATTTTTTCTCTGATAACTCTATTTTTTCCTCCCATCACATAACCAATACTATATCCCCTATTTATAGTATCACTCATAAATTGAGAGATTTTTTCCACTTGGTGGCTAATAATTACAACCTTTACCATAGATGAGCCAAGCCCAAATAAAATTGTACTAATAGTTTTACTGTATATCATTTGCATAATTATAGCATAGAGGACAGCAGTTTTTCCAAAAATAATCCCAGATACAAGTAGAATTATAATATCTAACCCTAATAAAACTTGACTTATTTCTATAAAAGGAAATAATTTTTTATGTAAAATTTTTGCTACTGTATCAGAACTTCCTTGAGAAAATCCTTTTTTTAGTACTAAGCCAGTTCCAATTCCCATAAAAATTCCATAGTAAATACAAATTAAGATCTTTTCTTGTACATCTGCTAGAAAGTTAAATTGAATTTTATTCATAAATATTAAAATCAAAGGATAGGTAACAGATAGAAGAATGATTTTTTTAACCTCTCTTGTTCCAAGAAAAATTTTAGCACAGATTAAAATCATTAAACAGATAAAATAGTAAATATAAGCATAGTTTAAATCTAATATTTTTCCTAAAACTAGAGATACTCCTGTTATTCCTCCCACTGTAAGATTATTCGGCTTTAAAATACATGTAATGGAAAAAGCTTGAATAAAACATCCAATATATATAATCACATAATCTAATATTTTTCTCTTCAAGATTACCTCCATAAAAAAAGATGACTAAGTTTTATCTCAATCATCTTCCCTTTTTAATTATTTTTTACTACAATATTTATCTCTTAATGAGCTTAGATATTTATATCCTATCTCTGCTCCCTTTAGTTGATCTTCCATCATTTTTTCTATTATCTCATCTGAAACTACTTTATGTGGGAAATAGTAATCAAGAGGTTTTATTATATTTCTATCATATGGAGCTTTTTCTACCTTAAATGCTCCCTCTCCAACTTTTTCAACTCCACCAGTTCCTGGTTCTCTTTTAAAAGTAGTACAATAAGGAAAACACATTTCCATATTTATTCTTTCTAATGGAGAGTTTTCTACCATTATTTTAAAACACTCTTCTAAATCTATATTTCCTGTTCCAGCTGGAACTCCGCACACTAAATAACCATATTCAGTTTCTGGTTCTTCAACTATTATATGATCTTTAAAATGTGTAGTATAAGTATAAGGTGCCATATTTTTAGCAGCTTTTACTGGATCTTCCCAAACCATCATTGAGTTTCCAAAGTCATAATGAAGCCCTACCCATACAGAGTTAACTTCTTTTATAATTTTTACTAGTTCTTCAGAAGTTTCATATTCATGGTTTTCTAGTGCTATTTTTATTCTGTATTTTTTTAATTCTGGAACTATATTTTTTAAATCTTCAGTAGTTTGTTTATAAGCTTCAGCATCAAATTTATTAAATCTTATATAAGTTCTAATAACATTTGCTCCAATATGATTAGCTACTCTTAAAGCTTTTTTTAAATCAGCTTCAGATGTTCCATTGGTATCAATCTCTGCATAAAGTCCATATTTTTTTATCTCATCTCTTATAGCATCAAGATTTTCTACAGTATCATCTCCCATTTGTCCAAGGGATTTTTCTATTCCCCAACCAGGAATCATATTAAGTTCTACCCCTTCAAAACCTATTTCAGCAGCTTTTCTAATGAAATCTAAGATGTTCATTTTTCCATATTGAAAGAAAAGATGAAAGCTTTCTGTTTCTATTCCTATTTTCATAATAGTTTTCCTCCTTAAAACTTTTAATTAAATTCTACATAAAACTTATATCACTTTATTTGTTTTTTGTCAATATTTTATTTATTTCTTGTATTTTTTATAAAAATATGATATAAACTTTATGTAAAACTTATAAAAACTTTATATAATGCTTAGGAGGAATTTTTATGAAATCAAATTTTAAAAAATGGTTTACATTTTTTATTTTAGTTTTGGGAGGAGGAACAATCTACAAACTTCCTTGGTTAAAATCAGTTTTCTATGTACAAATGCAAGAGTTTATGGGATTATCTCATACTGAGATAGGGACTCTTATGTCAGTTAATGGATTGGTAACAACTTTTGGATTTGGAGCTGCTATTTATTTTACAGATAAAGTATCTAAGAAAAAATCTTTACCTCTTTCTATGATACTTACAGGACTTATTGGAATTTATATAGGAATTGTTTTCCCAGGATATACTCAACTTTTAATAGCTTGGGTATTGTTTGGATTAACTTGTGATATGATGTATTGGCCAGTTCTTTTAAAATCTGTAAAGTCTTTAGGAGGACCAGAAGAACAAGGAACATTATTTGGATTTTTAGAAACAGGAAGAGGAGTAGTTGATACTATTGTTGTTTCTATAGGGCTATTTATATTTACTTATTTAGGAAGTAATGCTTTTTCTTTTAAAATGTCTATTGTTTTCTTTGGTGCTATATTAATTATAATTGGAATTATCTCTTATTTCTGTCTTGAAGATGATAAGATAGATAATTCTTCTGAAAATAAAAAAGAAAAATTAGATTATAAAGCAGCTTTAAAAATGCCAGCTATTTGGATAGCAGCTTTCAATGTTTTTGCCGTATATTCAGTATATTGTGGATTAACATATTTTATGCCATTTTTAAGTGATATTTACCACTTACCCTTAGCTTTAGTAAGTATTTATGGTATAATAAATGCATATGGATTAAAAATTGTTGGTGGACCATTAGGAGGACTTTTAGCTGATAAAAAATTAAAATCTTCAAGTAAATATTTAAAATATTCTTTTGCTTTAGTAATAATTGTTTTAGGATCATTCTTATTTTTACCTCATCAATCAATGAATGTTTATATTGGGATGGCTATGACTTTATTTGTAGGAGCTATTATTTTTTCTCAAAGGGCTATTTTCTTTGCTCCTGTGGGAGAGCTTGGTATTCCTGAAGAGATATCAGGATCAGCTATGGCTATGGCAAGTTTTATAGGATATGCTCCAGGTATGTTTGCTTATGCTTTATATGGAGCTATACTTGACCATTTCAAAGGAATTACTGGTTATAAGATAGTTTTTGGTGTGATGATAGCTTTTGCTGTAATAGGATTCTTCTTAAGTTCATACTTAGTTAAAATAATTGAAAAGAAAAAATCTGAAACTAAAGAAGAATAAAATGTATTAGGGAGTGGGTATATGATATTAAAAAAAATTGCTGATTTAATTTGGGGAGATTGGCTAGTTGCTCTCATATTTGTTACTGGAATTTATTATACTTTTATTTTAAAAGGACTCCAGTTTAAAAAATTTCTATACATTATTAAAAAAACATTTTTTTCTAAAAATGATTGTCATCAAAAAAATGATAATGTCACTTGTATCCAAGCTTTAAAAGCTGCTTTAGGAAGTTGTATAGGAAATGGAAATATAATTGGTGTAGTAACAGCTATAATGTTTGGAGGACCAGGTGCTTTATTCTGGATGTGGATAGCAGCTTTTATTGGAATGGCTGTAAAATATGGAGAAATTTATCTTGGAATGAAGTATAGAGAAAAATCTTTTAATGATGAATATTCTGGTGGTCCAATGTATTATATTTCAAAGGGATTAAATTTAAAAACTTTAGGTATCATATATTCTTCCCTTTTATTGATTCAAAATTCAGGAGGAACTCTTATTCAAGGAAATGTAATAAAAGATGTATTTAATGATTTTTTTAAATTTTCACCTATGATAACTTCAATAATTATGGTTTCATTTATAACTTTTATAATTTTAGGTGGTTTTAAAAGATTAGTAAAGATAACAGATAAAGTAGTTCCTTTTATGACTATAATATATTTTTTAGCTGGATTTACCATAATTATAACAAATTTTTCTCTTTTTAAAGAAAATTTTTTCTTAATATTTTCCTCAGCTTTTGGAGTTAATCAAGTTACTAGTGGAATACTTGGTTTTTCTATAAAAGAAAGTATTCGTTTTGGAGTTTCTAGAGGTATATATTCCAATGAAGCTGGAGAAGGGACTGCTGCTATATTTTATGCTAAAATTACGGATAAAAGTTGTAATGATCCAGGATTATATGGAATAGTAGAAGTTTTTATTGATACTATTTTAGTTTGTACTATGTCTGGATTGATAGCTTTAATTTTTATGGATTATACTCATACTATAACACCTACACAAATAATGATGAATGCTTTTGAAAGTGTACATCCATTTTTTAGATATTTCCTTGGTCTTGCTATGCTTCTATTTGGAATAACTTCTATAATGGGGCAATGGGTATTAGGAAATTCATCTTTTCAATATATTATAACTCAGTTTTCAAAAAATAAAATTTATGCTAAAATTTATAATATAGTTTTTCTATTTATATTATTTTTAGCTCCTCATTTTTCTTTTAAAACTGTGTGGTATATACAAGATATTGCTTTGGGGCTTTTAATACTTCCTAATATTTTTGCTCTTATTTTTTTGAGTAAAGATGTAAAAAATAGAAATATTGGAATGAGGAGTGATGATTGTGCTTGCTGAAGAACGTAGAGAAGATATAATAAAAGAGTTGGAAAAAATAAAAGTTGTAAAAGCTCTTGAATTAGCAAAAAAATATGATGTAGGAGTTGAAACTATTAGAAGAGACTTTGATGTTCTTGAAAAACAAGGAATTTTAAAAAAAATATATGGAGGAGCTACTTTAAAGACAGATATTCCTTCTGAAATAACTTATGCTACTAGAATGAATACTGATATAGATGAAAAAAATGAGATAGCAGAAAAAGCTATAACTTTAATCGAAGAAAATGACAGTATTTTTCTGAACGATAGTTCTACAAATATATTTTTAAGTAAACTTATCAAGAAAAAAATTAACTCTCTTACAGTTATTACCAATTCATTAATTATAGCTTCTGAATTAAGTAATTGTGAAAATTATAATATAATTTTAGCTGGAGGATTTTTGGACACAAAAGAGCAGGCTTTTTTTGGACCTATTTCAGAAGATATAATTTCTCAATTTATAGTTAATAAAGCTTTTTTAAGTGTAAGTAGTATATCTTTAAATAATGGTATTACTGATTTTCCATTAAAAGAGGTAAATATTCAAAAAGAGATGATTAAATATTCTAAAGAAGTGATTATTTTAGCTAATAGTCAAAAATTTGAAACAACAGCTTTGATTAAAGTTAGTGACTTAAAAAATATTAAAGCAATTATTACTGATTCAAAGTTAAAAACAGAAATTTATGAAACATATAAAAAAGATAATATAAATATAATTTTTTAAGGAGAGGATATAAAATGAATAAAGTAATTCACACAGAAAAAGCACCAGCTGCTTTAGGACCATATT
>DXSD01000089.1 GCA_019410665.1 Fusobacterium sp. | reverse complement strand
CAGTGTCAATGGTTCGAGTCCATTAGGAAGCGCCATTTTTTTTATTTTTTGTAAAGTTTTTAAAGAGGTGAATTATGAAAAAAACAAATGCAATGAGAGAATTGGATAAAAATAAAATAAAATACGATACTAAAGAGTATGAAGTTGATGAAAATGATTTAGGTGCTATTGCTGTATCTTTAAAAACTGGACAAGATATAACAAAAATATTTAAAACATTAGTTTTACTAACTGAGAAAAGAGAGATGTTAGTTGCTTGTATTCCAGGAGCTGATACTATTGATTTAAAAAAATTAGCAAAAGTAGCTGGTTGCAAAAAAGTAGAGATGTTAGAGTTAAAAGAATTATTTAATATGACCGGATATGTAAGAGGAGGATGTTCTCCTATTGGAATAAAAAAGAGACATCAAGCTTTTATACATCAGAGTGCTCTTAGTAAAGAAGAGATAATGATAAGTGGAGGAATGAGAGGAGTACAAATAATAATAAAATCTGAGGATTTGATAAAGCATTTAAATATGATTGTTGGAGATATAACTGTATAGAAATGATAATAAATTGATCAATTTTGAGTATAAGTAGATTATTATAAAATAATTTAAATTATACTCTTTTTTTATTGAAAAAATATGATACAATAGAGTATGTTAATTTATAGTTAAAATATCATATAGAACTATTAAACAAAATTTGGAGGTTAAAATGAAAAATTTTAATTTTGCTAAAAAAACTATATCAATTTTATGTTTAAGTATGGCAATTTTTGCTTGTGGAAAAGAGGAGAAAAATACTTCTAAAGAGATAAAAACTACAATGAGTATGGATATTGATAGCCTAAATCCATATAAGATGGTATCTAGCGGAACAGAAGAAATTATGATGAATGTTTTTGAAGGATTGTTAATGCCAAGTACAACTGGGGAACTTATACCAGCAATAGCAGAGAGTTATGAAATTTCAGAAGATGGAACTTTATATACTTTTAAAATAAGAGATGGAATAAAGTTTCATAATGGGAATCCTTTAGATGTAAAAGATGTAGAGTTTTCTTTAAATAGAATGGCAGGAAGGGATGGATTTCCTCCTTCAAGTGCTCTTTTTAACGAGATAGATGAGATAAAAGTTGTGGATAAAGATAAGATTCAAATTAAAATAAAAGAGGCTGACTCAGCCTTTATTTATGCTTTAACAGAAGGAATAGTTCCAGATGAAAACGCTAGTGAGTTGGATAAAAACCCAATAGGAACAGGGCCATTTATGATAAAGCAATATGATAGAGAGCAACAACTTGTATTGGAAAAATTTAATAGCTATTGGGGAGAGAAAGCTAGTATTGATAAAGTAACACTTTTAATAGTACCTAATAATGAGACAGCATTTTTAAAATTACTTTCTGGGGAGATAAATATGCTTTCTAGAGTAGATGCTAAAAGATTAAAAGAGTTAGAAAAGTTTAATAATGTGTCTGCTCCTCAAAATCTTACTCAGATATTTGCTTTAAATAATGAAGTAAAGCCTTTTGATGATGTAAGAGTTAGAAAAGCTATAAATATGGCATTAGATAAAGATGCTATTATAGCAGGAGTTATGGGAGGAAATGGAATAAAATTAGAGACAAATATGAGTCCTGTAATGAAAAAATATTGTATTGAAAATATTGGAGAGACTCAAAATTTAGAAAAAGCTAAAGAACTTTTAAAAGAGAGTGGACATACAGATTTTACTTTTACAATAAAGGTTCCAAGTAACTATCCTATGCATGTAAATACAGCACAGATAGTAGCAGAACAATTAAAAGATATAGGATTAAATGTAAAGATAGAAACAATAGAGTGGACAACATGGTTATCAGAAGTGTATTCTGGAAGAAAATATGAAGCAACTATAGTTGGACTTTCTGGAAAATTAGATCCATACTCTATTTTAAGAAGATATACAAGTGATTATAAAAATAATTTCTTTAATTTTAGTGATGAAGAGTATGATAAAGTGATAGAAATAGCTAAGAGTTCTACAAAAGATGAGATTATAGTGGAAAATTATAAAAGAGCCCAAGAGATATTAAGAGATAAACAAGCAGCTATCTATATAATGGACCCTAAGTTAATAACATCATTAGATAAAAATATAAGTGGTTTTGAATATTATCCATTACCATATATTAATTTCGCTAAAATGAGTATTGGAGAATAAGATGTATTATTTAAAAAAGTTATTTAAAATGATATTTTCTATTTACTTGATAGGAACAATATCCTTTTTACTTTTAGAGTTAATCCCTGGAGATCCAGCTTTAGCCATATTAGGAGTTGAAAGTGATCCAGAAGATATAGCTATTTTAAGAGAGGCTTTAGGGCTAAATAAAAGCTTATTAAATAGATATTTGGAATGGGGAAAAGGGGTAATTACTGGAAATTTTGGTAATTCATTTAAATATGGAGAACCAGTTTCAAGTTTAATTTTAGAGAGACTCCCTTTAACTATAGAGATAGCTGTATTAACTATTTTTTTAGTTTTGGTAGTATCTATTCCACTGTCATTTTTTATACATAAAATAAAATCTCAGAAATTAAAAAAGATAATTGATTTTATAATAGGAGTATGTATATCAATTCCACCATTTTGGTTAGGGATAATAGGAATGTTTCTTTTTAGTGTAATATTGAGATGGTTTTCAGTGGGATACAATAATAGTTTTTCATCTTTAATATTGCCATGTATAGTTATAGCGATACCTAATATAGGAATATTCACTAGCTATATAAAAAGTAATTTAGAGGTAGAGTTACGTGAAGAATATATAAAATATCTCTATGTAAATGGAGTAAATAAATTATGGCTAAATATATATATTTTAAAGAACTCTATAATTCCAATAATTCCTCTAATTGGAATTATGTTAATAGATTTAATAACAGGAGTGGTAATTATAGAGCAGATATTTTCTATTCCAGGGATAGGAAGATTGATGATAACTGGGGTTATAAATAGAGACTTACCATTGGTACAAGGATTGATATTTTATACTTCAGTAGTATTAGTGCTAATCAATTTTGTAATAGATTTACTGTATTCCATAATTGATCCTAGAATAAGGAGTGAGAAATAGTGAAAAAAAGTACATATTTTTTAATAATTATATTTATTTTATTTAGCTTTTTCTTCTATCAGGATCCTTATGCTATGGAAGAGAGTAAAATTTTAATAGCTCCAAATTTAGAGAATATACTTGGGTGTGATAATTTAGGAAGAGACATATTTAGTAGACTCCTTTTAGGAAGCTTTTATACTCTAATGATAGCTTTTATATCAGCAACTTTAGCAGTAGGTGTAGGAACTTTTATTGGAAGTATAGCAGGATATTATGGAAAAGTTATAGATGGAATAGTTATGACATTTGTAGAGGTTATTATGTCTATACCTGGAATATTGATCTCTTTAGGAATTATAATAGTTTTAGGAACAGGGTTTCACTCTTTGATAGTAGCAATATTTATAATATATATTCCAAGATGTATAAATGTAGTTAGAGGACTTGTAAAAAAAGAGAAGAATATGGAGTATATAATAGCTGCTAAAACTTATGGAGTATCAGATTTAAGAATAATTTATAGACATATTCTTCCGAATATTTTAAAACCAATTTTAGTAGCTTTTACTACAGGATTTGCTGGTGCTATTTTAACTGAAGCAGGACTTGGATATTTAGGTTTAGGTATACAGCCACCATATCCAACTTGGGGGAATATGTTAAATCAATCTCAATCATATTTTATTTCATCACCATGGTTTACAATAGCTCCAGGGTTAGTAATAGTTTTCACTGTATATCAGATTAAAAAATTAGAAAAAAGAGGGAGAAAATCTTGAAATTAATTGAAATAAAAGATTTAAATTTAAAAATTGATGGTAAAATTTTGTTAAAAAATATTGATTTTTCAATAAATTCAGGAGAGATAGTAGCATTAGCTGGAGAATCTGGAAGTGGAAAAACATTAACTACTAAATTTATATTAGGAATACTTCCAGGAAGAAGTGAAATATCTTTTAGTGAGTTCAAGAAAAATTGTAAGATAGGAGCAGTTTTTCAAAATGCTTTTACCTCATTAAATCCAACAGTGCAAATAGGGCATCAATTAAAAAAAATATATGAGGGGCATTATAAGAGAAATTTGTTATGGAAGAAAGAAGTAATTGATTTATTGGAAAAGTTAGGTTTAAAGGATCCAGAGCTTGTTTTAAAAAAATATCCTCATGAAACAAGTGGAGGAGAGAGACAAAGAGTGGTAATAGCAGGAGCCTTATTAGGAAAACCACAATTACTAATAGCAGATGAAGTTACTACAGCTTTAGATCTAAAAACTAAAAAAGAGGTAATTGAACTTTTTAAAGAGATTCATAAAATTACAGGAGTATCAATTTTATTTATTTCTCATGATTTAGAATCTATAAAAGATTTTGCTCAGAGGGTGAGTGTAATGTATAATGGAGAAATTGTAGAAGAGAATAGCTGTGAAAAAATATTCTTAGAACAATCACACCCCTATGCAAAAAAATTGATAGATCTTTCTAAAAGTCTTTGGACTAGAGGTGAAAAATGATTTTAAAAATAGTAGAGTTATCAAAGAATTATGAAAAAAAGAGGTTATTTTCTCGAGAGATAAAAAGTGTATTAAAAAAAATATCCTTTGAAGTAAAAAAAGGAGAGATATTCTCTATTATAGGGCAATCAGGAGTAGGAAAATCTACTATTGGAAAGATAATTCTTGGGATTGAAGAGAAGACATCAGGATATATAGAGTTTTTAGGCAAAGATTTATCAAAAAGGGAAAAAAGAGATATTCAAATGGTATTTCAAGATCCATATAGTTCTCTAAATACTTCTATGAAAATAAAAGATATTTTAGCTGAACCACTAAAAGCAAATGGAGAAAAGAGTAAAGAGATAATTCTAAAAAAGGTAAGTAGTATGTTAAATGAGATAGGACTAAAGGAAGAGTATGGAGATAAGTATCCAAATGAATTAAGTGGAGGACAAAGACAGAGAGTAGTTATTGGTTGTGCAATGATATTGGAACCAAAACTTGTAGTTTGTGATGAGCCAGTAGCTTCTTTAGACTTAACTATTCAGCAACAAATTTTAAATTTAATAAAAAAATTTAATAAAGAAAAAGGAACTACCTTTATATTCATTTCCCATGATTTAGGAGTAGTTTATAATATATCAGATAGAGTTATGGTTCTATATAAAGGTGAAGTTCAAGAAATAACAGAAGGGGAAGAGTTTTTCTCTGCCCCTAAAAGTGAATATGGAAAATATTTATTAGAAGGAATAAGATAAAATTATTTTAAATTTTTGTATAGATTAAGAGCAAGTATTGTTTTCATATCTTGAGAAACCTCCTCTACTTGCTCTATATCAACCCAAGAACCAGTAAGATCCTCTCCCTCATCAAGTTTTAAATTTTGAGGGGTAATAGAATCATCTTTAAGTTGTACTACATATAGGTAAAGTTTTTCTTGTGTATAACCAGGTGAAACTGTAAGGGGATATTTAGGTGTATAGATGATACTATAGTTTTCAGGAAGATATCCAGTCTCCTCTTCAACCTCTCTATAAAGAGTTGATAAAGCACTTTCCCCCTCTTCTATTAGTCCAGCAGGAATTTCATACATTTCTCCAGCTATTCCAGGTCTGTATTGCTTTACTAAAAGAGTTTTATCTCCCTTAGCATTAACAACAAGAGCACCAATAGCATTTTGTTTAATGAGGTACTCTAAAGTAGTTCCAGTAGTAGGATGTTTTTCAATAGCAATTTTCAAAAATTTTAAATCTTTCAATTCCATAATTGATCTCCTTTATATAAAATTATAAATGATTATCTAAGTCTTCAAACTTTTTTCTTTCTTGTGTTATTGCATCATATAATTGTTTTTTTCTTTTCAAATACTTGATTCTCTCTTTATCTTTGTGGTCCTTTATCATATCCATAACAGGAAGTAAAAATCCAGCTACAATACCAGCAGAAAATCCGTTATTATAGAGATTTAATCCTCCATGGACTGTTCCTATACTTTGTACAACTGCTAAGTGTAACCAACCTGCAACAACACCCCAAATAAATCCATAAACACCTGTAACAGGTGCTAATGAAGTTCCAAAAAGAGCTGATAGAGCAATAGTAAATCCATTGGTAGAACTTCCCCAACCAGCTAAATAAACTCCTAATAGAATAGGTATAGTATTTCTAAAATGTTTTCCATAAGCAGAGAAACCAACAACTGTTAATATTCCTGCTAATAGGGGTCCATTTAAAGTTTCACCGATTATAATAACAAAAGCAGTAACTACAAAGCCCATTATTCCCATATTTATAAAAGTTAGTCCGAAGCCATATTTTTTTATAAAATCAGATTTTAAACCACTATCTTTAATAAGTTCACTGTAACCTTTAAAAGAACTTTCATTGATAAAGAAACCAATGATAATAAGAGCTGAGAAAATAGCAACACATATTATTTTTAGTGCTAAGTCAAACTCTGTTGATATAATTCTTTGAGGAGTAATTGTAAAATTAAAAAGTTTTAAGATAGAGGTTATAACTGCTCCCAAAATTCCACCAGTAAAGCCTAAGTTATAAAGATTAAATCCTTCATGAAAATTTGCCATTTTTTTAGATAATGGAGTGGCAATAAAACCGATGATTATTCCTAATGCAATGGCATTTATATATGAAGTATCAGTAGTATCTACTCTAAAAGCAACTTCACTTACAAAAGGGGCCAGTGCACTGGTAAAAGATATAGTGATAAAAATCTCTTTGAAATCTATGTGCTCAAATATACTATATAGAATACCTCCTAAGTAGAAGGGAAGAATATTTAAAATATTTTTACCAAAAAAGGAAAATCCCCAAACTGTAAAAAAAGCAGCTATTAAAAGTCCCGAAATCTCAATTTTTAATAATCTAGATAAAGTAAAATTAAATAAAAATATGAGAAAAGCATTTAAAAAGGCAGCTCCAATTCCACCAATAACTAAAAAATCAGTAATAAGGACAGCAGGGGAAGTAATAATTTTTAGTATTCCAGTTAAAACATTTTCTCTTTCATAAAAAACATAGCAAGAAAAACCTATTATAATTACAGCAATGAGAAATCCAGAAATAAACTCTATTTTTTTTAATCGATTTGCATTAAAATTATCCATTAGTTGCCCCCTAAATAAACTATCTTATTATTAATATTATTATGTTTTGGTAGAAAAGTCAAATATTCATTATATATAATTTGTGGTTGAATTAATAAAAAAATATAGTAAGATATAGATATGAAAGAGAAAGAGTTATATTATATTTATATTTTAAGATGTGAAAACTCATCACTTTATACTGGGATAACCAAAAATATAGAGAGAAGATTTGAAGAACATAAGAAAGGGAAGGGAGCGAAATATACAAGAGCTAAAAAAGTAGAAAAACTAGAGTTATATTTTAATTGTTATGGAAGAAGTGATGCAAGTAAAATAGAGTGCTTTATAAAGAAATTAAAAAAGGAGCAAAAGGAAGAAATTCTCTTGAATTTTGAAGGTTTTAAAGAGGTTATAGAGAAAAAATTAAATATAAAAATAAAAAAATAAAAAAAATGTTGACAGGAAATAAAAATTATGGTAATATAATACATGTTCTGAAACGCAAAAGCGTTCTACGGAAATGCCTGGATGGCGGAACAGGTAGACGCACAGGACTTAAAATCCTGTGGTAT
>DXSD01000088.1 GCA_019410665.1 Fusobacterium sp. | reverse complement strand
AAGCACTAGCGATTGGAAGTAAACTTTTTTCCTTTTATATTATTAAATATTTTTAATTTTCTATTAAAATATTAAAATTTTTAATATCTTGAGTTAAGTTAATAGCTTCACTCTTTTTGATAATTTTGTTATTTTCAGAGATCAAAATAAAAACTTTCTGATTTCCAGGGATCTTATAAAATTCAAAAAATCCATTTTCAGAGCTAGTAGTAGTTGCAATTTTTCTAAAATCCTCTCCAACAAGTTGTAATTTAACTCCACTTAATGCCTTTATATCATCAGTTACAGTTCCACTAATGGAGTAACGGGTTCTAGTAAGTTTTACCTCGATATTATTTATAGTAGAGTTTTTTTCTACCTTTCTCACAACTCCATTTTGCACATATCCATTTTTTTGACAAAGTATAGTTGCTATACCACTATTTACAGGAATTTGGAACTTTCCTAATTCATCACCTGTAGTTTCTATGATATTCTCCCCATTTTTTATAAAAATTTTAGGATAAGGTATGGCAAATCCCTCTTCATCAACTACATGTCCTTTAACATAACTAGAAAGTTCAGTAAGATTTAAATCTAACTTATAAGGAATGTTTTTTAAAGAGAAATCGTAAATAATTCCTTTGTGATCTTTTAGAATATATCCAGCTCTCTTAGCAGAAACTTTATAATTTCCTGGTGGAAGAAAAGCTCTGTACTCTCCATAAATGTTTGTAGTGAAATTATAACTGTGATTTTCTGCATTGATAAAGGAAACTTGAACCTCGCCAAGTGTGGAATTAAGATTTTTTACAACTCCTTCTACTATAGAAAAACCCTCTTTTGTAAAGGTTATATTCATAGGAGAAGAGAGGTCACTTACGTTTATAACTTTTTGGATAAGGGGATAGTCTTCAGCTATAAATAGAAAATAGTACTCCTCTTTTTCAAGATTTAAAATAGCTTTTCCATCATAAAAGTTTTGAGTTTGTGTATTTAAATCTCCAACCTTAAAATACTCTATTTTTCCAACAGGAAGATTGAAATTAAAAACTATCTCCTTAGAAAACAGTATTGAAGAACAGATTATAAAAATAAAAAAAAGATATATCTTCTTCATAGAAACCTCCAAAAAATTCTACTCATAACATTATAACATTTTTTTGAACGAATAAAAATAAAAACCTTTTAAATCTCACTATAAAATGATACAATATTATGATATAATCTATTACAATGTTGTATGTTAAAGGTGATAAAAAATGGATGAGAATTTAATAGATAGAGAGAGTCAAATAAAGTTAAAATTTTTAAAAACTCAAGGAGAGAGAGCTTTTTATTTAGATGAGTTTAAAGAGAATGTAGCCTTAGCATTAACAGAGGAGCAATTAAATTCAGGGGTAACTTATCCAGAGATTTTTGCTAGAATGCAAGAGACAGATGTAGCTTACATAAAGATGAAAAGAGAGATAAAGTTGGAATATTTAAAACCTTATATCTCTGTAGCTGAAAAAAATAATGTACGTTATACTTTAGTAGATAGTTTAAATTTACTTGGAAATATTGGATTGGTTGTTGTTGTAAAAGAAGCCTTTGATAATGATGATAGAGAGATAGTTGTAAAAGATATGAGTAAAAGGTTTGAAGAGGTTGGCTTATATCCTGAATATACTAAATATTTTGGGAAAAAGATTTGCGATAAGCATTATTCAATGGTAGAGGAGAAACTGCCTGGATATGAGAAAAAATATAAAAAATTAACAATATTTAATCAATTGTTTGGGGAGAGTTGTCCCATATGTAAGGTTGAAAAGGAGAAAAATAAGAGATGGTAGAAGCTTTTAAAGTTACAGGTGGAAGAGGTATAGAGGGAGTGTTAGAGGTAGAAGGATCTAAAAATGCAGCTCTTCCAATAATGATAGCTACTTTAGTAGAGAAAGGAACATATGTTTTAAAGAATGTTCCAAATTTAATGGATATAAGAACCTTAGTAAAACTATTAGAAAGTTTAGGGTTAGTAATAGAAAAATTAGATAATAATACCTATAAAATAGAGAATAGAGGATTAACAAATCTAGTTGCAGGTTATGAGTTAGTAAAGAAGATGAGAGCTTCTTTTCTAGTTATGGGACCTATGTTGGCTCATTGTAAAAAAGCAAAGGTTTCTCTTCCAGGAGGATGTGCTATTGGAGCTAGACCAGTAGATCTACATTTAAAAGGATTTGAAGCTTTAGGAACTAAAATAAATATAGACCATGGATATGTAGAAGCTGAAGCTCAAGAGCTTTTAGGTGGAAAGATTGTTTTAGACTTTCCAAGTGTAGGAGCTACAGAAAATATTGTAATGGCTGCAGTTAAAGCTAAAGGGGTAACTGTTTTAGAAAATGCAGCAAGAGAACCTGAAATAGTAGATCTTTGTAACTTTTTAAATAAGATGGGAGCTAAGATAGATGGAATAGGAACTGGAACTCTTACAATAGAGGGAGTAGAAAAGCTTACTCCTTGTGAATATACAATCATTCCTGATAGAATAGTTGCAGGAACTTTTGTAATAGCTTCTATAATTTTTGATGGGAAAATAGAGGTTCAAGGAGTTAGAAGAGAGCATCTTGAAGCCTTTTTAATGAAATTAGAAGAGATGGGAGTTAAATATGAGATAGAGGGAGAGAGATTGAGAGTTACTTCTAAACTTTCTCAATTAAAGGGGGTTAAGGTAACAACAATGCCATATCCTGGATTTCCCACTGACTTACAATCTCCAATAATGACTCTTATGTGCTTAGCCCAAGGAAGTAGTGAGTTAAAAGAGACAATTTTTGAGAATAGATTTATGCATGTTCCAGAACTTAATAGAATGGGAGCAAAGATAGATATAAATGGGAATATTGCAACTATAAAGGGAATAGAAAATTTTTCATCAGCAGAAGTTATGGCAAGTGATTTAAGAGCAGGAGCATCTTTAATTCTTGCAGCATTAAAAGCTGAAGGAGAAAGTATCGTAAATAGAATTTATCATGTAGATAGAGGATATGAGAATTTAGAATTAAAGTTAAAAAATATTGGTGCAGATATAGAGAGAATAAAAACAGAGGTATAATGGAGGTATAATGGAGAAAATAATAGGTATAAATCCTGTAATGGAGGTACTACAAAATAAAGAGAAAACAATAGAGAAATTAGAGATTTTTAAAGGGGCTAAAGATGATAAGATAAATAAGATAAAAAGATTAGCTTCAGAAAGAAATATTAAGATATTTTATACTGATAAAAAAAGAGAAAATTCACAAGGAGTTGTAGTTCATGTAAGTGATTATGATTACTATGTGGATTTTGGGGAGTTTTTAGAAAAAATTGCTCCTATGGAAAAATCTATTGTACTTATTTTAGATGAGATACAAGATCCAAGAAATTTTGGTGCACTAATAAGAAGTGCTGAAGTTTTTGGAGTAAAAGGGATTATAATTCCAGAGAGAAATGCAGTTAGAATAAATGAAACTGTAGTAAAAACTTCCACTGGAGCTATAGAGTATGTTGATATAGTTAAAGTTACTAATATCTCTGATGCTATTTCTAAACTTAAGAAATTAGATTATTGGGTATATGGAGCAGAGGGAGAGGGAAGTAAAGATTACTCTCAAGAGAAGTATCCAAGTAGAACAGCCTTAGTTCTTGGAAGTGAAGGAAATGGAATAAGAAAGAAAGTAAAAGAAAGTTGTGATGTACTTATAAAGATACCTATGTATGGGAAAATAAACTCTCTTAATGTATCAGTAGCTGGGGGAATAATACTTTCTGAGATAGTTAAATCTTTTTAATAAAAATCAAAATGAGTCAACTGTGGGAAGGAAAGTTATATGAGTGAAGAGTTAATAAATGATGATGTAGTAGCACGTGCTCAAGCAGGAGAACCAGAGGCTTTAGATTTAATATTAAAAGAGTATAAAAAGCTTATATTCCTAAATGTAAGAAACTATTTTTTAGTTGGAGCAGAGCAAGATGACCTATTACAAGAGGGAACAATAGGACTTTTAAAAGCCATAAAGGGGTATACAAAGGGAAAGGCTTCTTTTAAAACCTTTGCAACTTTATGTATTAGAAGGCAGATACTTACAGCAGTAAGAAGTTCTACTGCTCAAAAAAATATATTTTTAAATGAAGCTAGTGGAAATAATTTAGAAAGTGAAGATGGGCACGAAGATTATCCAAAGGAGCTTTATTCCAACGTAAAGTATAATCCAGAAGCTATATTTCTTTCTAAAGAGAAAATAATGGAGTTTCAAGATTTTGTGGAGCATAATTTTAGTCCTTTTGAAAGAAAGGTTTTTAACTATATGATAAAGGGATTTTCATATAAAGAGATAGCTGAAGAGTTGGAGAAAACTCCAAAAGTAATAGATAATAGTTTTCAAAGAATTAAAAGAAAAAGTGAACTTTGGTTGAGTACCTATTAAAATAAAAAAAATATTGTTAGTAATATTATTATGTGATATATTTGAATGTGGAAAAAGAGTTATATGAGGTGAGATTCTTGAGAGAGTACAATTTTAAAGAAGTAGAAGCCAAATGGCAAGAAAAATGGGAAAATGGACACATTTTCAAAACTGAAAACAAAGTTGAAGGGAAAGAGAATTATTATGTATTAGTAATGTTACCATATCCATCTGGAAAACTACATGTGGGACATGCTAGAAACTATACAATAGGAGATGTTATAGCTAGATATAAAAGAATGAAAGGTTATAATGTATTAAATCCTATGGGGTGGGATTCTTTTGGACTTCCAGCAGAAAATGCTGCTATTCAAAATGGAGCACACCCAGCAGTATGGACAAAATCTAATATTGAAAATATGAGAAGACAACTTAAGTTATTAGGATTCTCTTATGACTGGGATAGAGAGATAGCTTCTTATACTCCAGAATATTATAAATGGAACCAATGGATGTTTAAAAGACTTTATGAAAAGGGATTAATCTATAAGAAAAAATCTTTAGTAAACTGGTGTCCAGATTGTAATACAGTATTAGCTAATGAGCAAGTTGAAGATGGAAAATGTTGGAGACATAGTAAAACTTCAGTTATTCAAAAAGAGTTAGAGCAATGGTTCTTTAAGATAACTGATTATGCTGACGAGTTATTAGAGGGGCATAAAGAGTTAAAAGATGGTTGGCCTGAAAAAGTTTTAACAATGCAAAAAAACTGGATAGGAAAATCATATGGAACAGAGATAGTATTTACTGTTGCTGAAACAGGTAAGGAATTACCTATGTTTACAACAAGAATAGATACAATTTATGGAGTGTCTTATTGTGTTGTTGCTCCAGAGCATCCTATTGTAGAGGAAATTATAAAAGTTAATCCAGAGATAAAATCAAGTATTGAAGCAATGAAAAATACAGATTTAATTGAAAGATCAGCAGAAGGAAGAGAAAAAAATGGAGTATTCACAGGTTGGCATGTAATTAATCCAGTAACAAAAGAGAAAGTACAATTATGGGTAGCTGACTATGTTCTAATGAACTATGGAACAGGAGCTGTAATGGCTGTTCCTTGTCACGATGAAAGAGACTTTGCATTTGCAAAAAAATATAATTTACCATTAAATGTTGTAATTAATCCAGTTAATAAAGAAACAAAAGAAGTAATTGAGCTAAAAGCAGAAGAGATGACAGAGGCTTTCACTGAAGTTGGAGTAATGACAAATTCAGGAGAGTTTAACGGAATGAGTTCTAAAGAGGCTTTAACAAAAATAGCTGAATATGTAGAAGCTAATAATTATGGTAAAAGAACAGTAAAATACAGATTAAAAGATTGGGGAGTTTCAAGACAGAGATATTGGGGAACACCTATTCCAGCACTATATTGTGAAAAATGTGGAACTGTAATGGAAAAAGATGAAAATCTTCCAGTGAAACTTCCAGAAGATGTTTCATTTAATGGAGTAGGAAACCCATTAGAAACATCAGAAAGTTTTAAACATGCTGTATGCCCAATTTGTGGTGGACCAGCTAGAAGAGATACAGATACTATGGATACTTTTGTAGATTCATCTTGGTATTTCTTAAGATATTGCGACCCTAAAAATGATAAACTTCCATTTGACAAAGAGATAGTTGATTCTTGGATGGGAGTAGATCAATATATAGGTGGAATAGAGCATGCAGTAATGCACCTATTATATGCTAGATTCTTCCAAAAAATATTAAGAGACTTAGGATTAGTAACAGCTAATGAACCATTCAAGAGATTATTAACTCAAGGAATGGTATTAGGACCATCATACTATTCAGCAGCTGAAAATAAATTCCTATTCCCTAGTGAAGTAGATGTAAAAGGGGAGAAAGCTTTCTCAAAAGCCACTGGAGAAGAATTAGCAATAAAAGTTGAAAAAATGTCTAAGTCTAAAAATAATGGTGTAGATCCTGAAGAGATGATAACTAAATATGGAGCTGATACAACTAGACTATTTATAATGTTTGCTGCTCCACCAGAAAAAGAGTTAGAATGGAATGAAAATGGACTAGCAGGAGCTTACAGATTCTTAAGCAAGATCTGGAGACTTGTAATGGAACATAAAGAAAACTTAGAGTTTGGAGAGATTGATTTAACTAAAGTAAGTAGAGAGGATAAGTCATTATTAATAAAACTTAACCAAACTATTAAAAAGGTTACAGAATCAATAGAAGATGATTACCACTTCAATACATCAATAGCTGCTACTATGGAGCTTATTAATGAAACTCAAGATTATAAGACAAATATTTTAGAAGGTGGAAAAATTACATCTGAATCTAAGAAGATATTTGCAGAGGTTATAAAAAATATTTTAGTTATGTTATCACCATTTACTCCACATTTCTGTGATGAGTTATGGGAAGAGATGGGAAATACTGGATACTTATTTAATGAAAAATGGCCATCATATGATGAGAAATTAACAGTATCATCAGAGGTAGTAATGGCAGTTCAAGTAAATGGAAAAGTTAGAGGAACTGTTGAAGTAGAGAGAGGAACTTCTAAAGATATCGTTGAAAAAATGGCTTTAGATTTAGAAAATGTAAAAAAACATATGGAAGGAAAAACATTAGTAAAATTAATAGTGATTCCAGATAAGATAGTAAATATTGTTGTAAAATAAATTTTATAGGGAAGTTTTCTTAAGAGTATAATACTCTAAAAAAGGAAACTTCCCTTTTTTAGAAAAAATATATATAAAAAATAAATTTCATGAGGTATATAAGTATTACAAGGAAGATATCAAAAGAGTCTAGACAAAAGATATTTTTCAAAGGAGGTTGAGTCCCATGAAATAAATTTTATGGAAGATATCTAAAAAGGTATTTTCAGAGGATATTTATTTTAGAAAGCTATAGCGTTATTAAATTCTAATATAAAGCTTTATAACTATATAGGTAGAAGATATGCTATAAATATTCATTCTATTGTAGGTTTATTCTTTAAGAATATCTAGAGAACAATATCTTAATTATCAGAGGAATATTTAAGTAGGATTGGACACTGAGGATAGGATTAAGTATCTATAATTTAAATGTGATAAAAGATGAGTTACAATATCTTAAAAAGTCAGAAGTAGTAGGAGTACAACTTCATGAAAACTTAAAAAAGATAGTGTAATCAGAAAAAATATCAAATAAAGATTATAGGAAAATTTATATTATAGATTTTAGAAGCAAAGCAAAGAAGGATTCAAAGATTATAATTGAAAGGAGGAGTTTGCTGATAAATAGTATGGAAGGAACTATATAGGGCTACCTGATTTCATTGATGTTATATGATCAGGTAGCCCATTTTTTATAGAAATAAAAAAAATTAAAAAAAGTGTTGACGTAATTTTAAATATGTGGTAATATATATCTTGTCCGCGAGAAAGCGTGAC
>DXSD01000087.1 GCA_019410665.1 Fusobacterium sp. | reverse complement strand
ATCGTACTGTATTAGAAAAAATAGGATTATTCTCTGAATTATAAATTAATAAAGATTTATTAACTTTTTATCCGCTAGATGCTTATATAAAATTAGAACAGAGAGATTCCTATAATATAACAGTAAATAATTTATTATAGGACACATAGGTGGACAATAAAGAAATTTAATTATAAGGACGTGAATAATGGAAAAATTAGAACAATTTAGGGAATTAGGATTAAGTGAAAAGACATTAAAAGCTTTAGCTAAAAAGGGTTACGAACAACCTACTCCAATACAAGCTTTAACAATACCAGCACTATTAAATGGGAGCAAGGATATAATTGGACAGGCTCAAACAGGAACAGGAAAGACAGCAGCTTTTTCTCTACCAATTTTAGAAAATTTTGAAGCAACTAAAGATATTCAAGCAATTGTACTTACTCCAACAAGAGAGCTAGCTCTTCAAGTAGCAGAGGAGATGAACAGTCTTGCTCATGGGAAAAAAATCAGAATAACTCCTGTTTATGGTGGACAATCAATAGAGTTTCAAATTAGACAATTAAAAAAGGGAACAGATATAATAGTTGGAACTCCAGGAAGAGTAATTGATTTAATGGAGAGAAAACTAATAAAATTACAAAACTTAAAATATTTTATCTTAGATGAAGCTGATGAGATGTTAAATATGGGATTTGTAGAAGATATTGAAAAGATATTAGAAGCTACAAATGAGGATAAGAGAATGCTGTTTTTCTCAGCAACTATGCCAAATGAGATAATGAAAATAGCTAAAAATCATATGAAGGATTATGAGGTATTAGCTGTTAAGGCAAGAGAGTTAACAACTGATTTAACAGATCAAATATATTTTGAAGTTCATGAAAAGGATAAGTTTGAAGCTCTATGTAGAATAATAGACTTAACTAAAGATTTCTATGGAATAGTTTTCTGTCGTACAAAAAATGATGCTAATGATTTAGTGGGAAAATTAAATGATAGAGGATATGATGCAGAGGGGTTACATGGAGATATAAGTCAAAATTATAGAGAGGTAACTTTAAAGAGATTTAAAGCTAAAAAAATAAATGTACTTGTAGCTACTGATGTAGCAGCAAGAGGAATAGATGTAAATGATCTGTCACATGTAATAAACTATTCAATACCTCAAGAGGCAGAGAGTTATGTTCACAGAATAGGAAGAACAGGAAGAGCTGGAAAAGAGGGAACAGCAATAACTTTTATAACTCCACAAGAGTATAGAAGATTGCTTCAAATTCAAAGAATAGTTAAAACTGAAATCAGAAAAGAGAGAGTTCCTGAAGTAAAAGATGTAATTCAGGCTAAAAAGTTTAGATTAATGGAAGAGTTAAATGGAATTTTAGCTGAAGGAAATTATGATAACTTTAAAGATTTTGCTAAAGAGTTATTAAATGGTGAACAAGCTCTTGATTTAGTAGCAGCACTATTAAAACACGCTTATGATGATATCTTAGATGAAAATAATTACAATGAGATAAGTGAAGTTAAGTTAGAAAAATCTGGAAAAGTAAGATTATTTATAGCTTTAGGAAGAAAAAATGCAATGACTCCTAAAAAACTTGTAGATTATGTAATTAAAAAATCTAAAGTAGATGATAGAAAGATAAAAAATGTAGAGGTATTTGAAAACTTCTCATTTATGTCAGTACCATTTACTGAAGCAGAAATTATATTAGATGCTTTCCAAAAAGATAAAAATGGAAAAAAACCTTTAATAGAAAAAGCTAAAGATAAATCTGGAGAGGGAAGTAAAACTAAAGAGAAAAAAGAGAGCTCTAAAAGAAAAAAGAAAGAAAACAGAGAGTAGTTATAGAACGGTTAGAAATAGCCGTTCTTTTTCTTTTCAAAGAGCTATATTTGTGCTATAATTAGAGCATTAGAAGAAGTTTAGGAAGTGAAGGTATGGGAAGAATAATATATTTTACTGGGGGAGCAAGGAGCGGAAAAAGTTCTCAAGCTGAGCAATATATATTTGAAAGGGAGTATTCTAAAAAAATATATGTAGCTACATCTATTCCCTTTGATGATGAGATGAAATCAAGAGTAAAAAAACACAGGGAGCAGAGAGGAAAAAATTGGATAACAATAGAAGGATATAGAGATCTAATTGATAAAATCTCTCAACATATAGAAGGAGGAGAGGTAATTTTATTAGATTGCTTAACAAATATGGTAACTAATCTTATGATAATGGATAGAGATTGTGACTGGGATCATATTTCTATGAGTGAGGTGGATAAGATAGAAGATGAGATAAAAAAAGAGGTAGAAACTCTTTTTAAATATGTAAAAGAAAAAAATGTGGATTTGGTAGTTGTATCTAATGAGATAGGGTTAGGAGTAGTTCCACCTTATCCACTGGGAAGACATTTTAGAGACATTTGTGGAAAGATGAATCAATTAGCTGGACAATATTCTGATGAAGCGTATATGGCTGTATCAGGGTTACAATTAAAATTAAAATAGAACAGATAATAATGGAGGAAAATATATGAACGGAATAGCATTACTTTTTAGATTTATGACAAGATTACCTATAGGATTTGAACCAAAATTTGACTCTGATTCTTTAGGAAAAAGTATGAAATTTTTTCCAATAGTTGGAATGGTAATGGGGATTATACTATTTGGATTTTTCTGGCTTTTTAGTTATTTTATATATTCACCAATGGTAATGGCAGTATTATTAGTAATAATTGAGGTAGTTCTTACTGGGGGATTACATTTAGATGGATTAGCTGATACTTTTGATGGAATTTTTAGTTATAGAAGTAAGCAAAAAATGTTAGATATTATGAAAGATTCAAGATTAGGAACCAATGGTGGATTAGTTTTAATTCTTTATTTTATCTTAAAGGTAGCTCTTCTTACAGAGTTAGATACAGCAATAGGATTACCAATGGGAGTAACACTACTTTTAACACCAGCTTTTGCTAGAGTAAATAGTGTTGTAAACTGTGCATCAGCTCCATATGCTAGAGCTACAGGAATGGGAAAAACTTTTGTAGATAATACTAATGGAGTTGGAGTAGCAATAGCAACTATTATAACATTGGTATATGGATTAATTTTATGTCATCTATTTTTCTTACCATTTGCATTTTTAGGTGTGATTCCAGTAATTATGCTATTAGGATATATTTTTGCTAAACTTATGACTAGAAAAATTGGTGGAATAACTGGAGATACTCTTGGAGCAGTAGTAGAACTTTCTGAGATATTGGTTATATTCTTACTTTATGTATGTGCAATCTTATTTGTATAGGTGGAGAGAATGGGGAAACTTATATTAGTAAGACATGGACAAACTGATATGAATGTAGAGGGGATATATTTTGGTTGGCTTGATCCTAGTTTAAATGAAAAAGGAAGAGAACAAGGAAAAAGAGCAAAAAAAATAGTAGAAAAATTCCCATATGATAATATATATTCAAGTGATTTAAAAAGGGCAAGTGAAACAGCTCAATATGTAAATTATTTAGAAAAAGAGATAGTTTATGATAAAAGATTGAGAGAGTTAAATTTTGGAATTTTTGAAGGACTTAATTATGAAGAGATAAAAAATAAATATCCTCAAGAGTGTAAAGAAAGTGAAAAAAATTGGGAGGAATATAATTTCAGAACTGGAGAGAGTCCTGTAGAGTTACAAAAAAGAGCTGTGGAATTTGTTGAAAGCTTGGATTTAGATAAAGATAACTTAGTAGTAACTCATTGGGGCGTAATAAACTGTATTCTTAGCTGGTATTTTTCAAAGGATTTAGAAAGCTATTGGAAATATGCTGTTGAGAATGGAGAGGTTTGTATAATAGAGTTTGTAAATAAATTTCCAATATTAAGAGGATTAAATATAGGGGGATTACTGTGAAAGAGATAAAAGATATTTTAGGGGAAATAGAAGGTTTGAATATTGAGAGTGTAAAATTAGCTCAAGAAGAATTAGATAGAAAGATGAAACCTCAAGGAAGTTTAGGGGTAATAGAAAAAATAGCTATAAAAATGGCTGGAATATATGGTTATCCTGTAAAAAATATAGATAAGAAATGCCATATAGTAGCTTCAGCAGACAATGGAGTAATAGAGGAAGGGATCTCTTCATGTCCATTGGAATATACAAGAATAGTATCTGAAGCAATGTTAAATAGAATTGCTTGTATTGGACTTTTTACTAAAAGATTAGGAGTTGAATTTAATCTTATTGATGTAGGAATAAAGGAACCTATTCCTAGAAATTATCCAAATCTTTATAATAAAAATGTAAAAAAAGGAACAAATAATTTTTATAAAGAACCAGCTATGAGTAGAGAAGAGTGCTTAAAAGCTATTGAGATTGGGATTGATATGATAAAAGAAAAATCTCAGGGAGTAACAGTTTTTTCTAATGGAGAGATGGGAATAGGAAATACCTCTACAAGTTCAGCTATTTTATACTCTTTTACAAGGGGAGATTTAGATGAAATTGTTGGAAGAGGTGGAGGACTATCTGACTCAGGGCTTCTTAAAAAGAAAAAAGTTATAAAAGAATCTTGTGAAAGATATAATACTTTTGATATGGATCCAATTGATGTAATAGCTCATGTAGGGGGGCTAGATATAGCTTGTATGGTAGGAATGTATTTAGGAGCTGCTAAATATAGAAAACTTATGTTAGTAGATGGTTTTATATCAACTGTAGCTGCTTTAGCTGCTTGTAAAATAGAACCTAAGGTTAAAGATTTTATTCTACTTACACATATGAGTGAAGAACCTGGAATGAAAGTGGCTTTAGAGGAATTGGGAGAAAAGGCTTTCTTAAATATGGAGATGAGATTAGGAGAGGGAACAGGTGCTGTTTTAACTTATCCAATGATAGATTGTGCAATAGATATGATTAATGGAATGAAAACACCAGCAGCTGTATATGAACTTTTTAAATAATATAGATCAGGGGGAGTAGAGTATGGAGAAAAGTTGTGAAGGGCATAGAGAGAGATTGAGAAAGAAATATTTGCAAGGTGGATATTTGGCTTTTCATGAGTATGAGATTTTAGAACTTTTTTTAACATATGCTATTCCTAGAAGAGATACGAAACCTATAGCTAAAGAATTGATTGAAAAGTTTGGAGATTTAGATGGAGTGGTAAGTGCTTCTATAGAGGAATTAGTGGAAGTGTCAGGAGTAAAAGAGGGGAGTGCTGTATTTTTAAAACTTTTGGGAGATACAGCTAAGAATCTTTATAAGGGAGATATAAAAAAAGAGGGAATACAACTAAAGGATAAGACCTCTCTTTTGAGATATTTGAGGAGTGAGATAGGCTTTTCTACTAGAGAGGAGTTTAGAGTTATATTTCTAAATAACTATAATATGTTAGTGGGAAGTGAAACTCTTTTTATGGGAACAATAGATAAAAGTGCTGTATATCCCAGAGAGATAATAGAGAAAGTTATTCAATACAAGGCTAAGGGAATAATTTTTGCTCACAATCATCCTTCAGGAAATTTACGTCCATCAAAGCAGGATATTCAAATAACTGAACATATGCAAGAGGTATTGGAATTAATAGATGTAAAACTCTTAGAGCATATAATTATAACTAAAGATGGGTATTTTAGTTTTTTAGAAGAGGGATTAATATAGTAATGCTTGTATTGAAAGAAAAAGTATGGTAAGATGGTATAAATGAAGTGGAAATTTTGGAGGCACAATGGAAGAGATAAATAATGAACAACTTGAAGTAGTCCAAGAGGAGAGATTTTATAATGTGCTTGGAGTAATATTTGAAGTTACAAAAAAAAGATACTACTTTGAAGTTATAGATAATATTAAATATAAAAAGGGTGATAAGGTAATTGTCGATACTGTTAGAGGAAAGGAGATAGGTGTTGTTTATAGTGAGCCTAGAATGCTTTCTGAAAAAGAGTTAGTACTACCTTTAAAACCAGTATTAAAAAAGGCAGACAAGGAAGAAGAGGAAAGATATTTACAATTAAAACAGGACTCTTTAGAAGCTAATAGACTATGTAGAGAGAGAATAGCTCATCATAAACTTCCTATGAAACTTGTAGAAACTGAGTATACTTTTGATAAAACGAAGTTAATTTTCTATTTTACTGCAGAGGGAAGAATAGATTTTAGAGATTTAGTAAAAGATCTAGCTAATATATTCAGAGTAAGAATAGAGTTAAGGCAGATAGGAGTAAGAGATGAAGCTAGAATATTAGGAACAGTAGGTTTATGTGGAAAAGAGTTATGTTGTAGAACTTTTATTAATAGATTTGATTCTGTTTCTATTAAGATGGCAAGAGATCAAGGACTAGTTATTAATCCAGCTAAAATATCAGGAGTATGTGGAAGACTTTTATGTTGTATTAATTACGAATATCAACAATATGAAGAGGCTTTAAAAAACTATCCAGCAGTAAATCAACAGGTAAAGACTCCGAAAGGAGAGGGAAAGGTAATAAGTATCAGTCCACTTAATGGATATCTTTTTGTAGATGTAGAAAATAAAGGGATGTTAAAATTTGAAGTTGATGAGATAAAATTCAATAGAAAAGAAGCAAATAAATTGAAAAATGAGAAAACTGCTGAAGAATTAGCTCATAAAGAGTTAGAGAAGGAATAGTTATGTTGTGTGAAAATGAAGATATGACACTATTGAGAGATAATTTTAAAATTATTCAAAAAACTAATGGTTTTAGATTTTCAGTAGATGCAGTTATATTAGCGGATTTTTTCTCTCCGACTAGAGAGGGCAAGATATTGGACATAGGAACAGGAAATGGAATTATTCCTATCTTACTCTATGGAAAGGGGAAGGGGAAAAATATAGTGGGAGTGGATATTCAAGAGGAAAATATCTCTTTAGCAAAGAGAAATATTCAATTGAATAACCTTGAAGATATAATTGATATAGTAAATTGTGATATCAAAGATTACCCAATGGGGAACTCTTTTGATTATATAGTTTCTAATCCCCCTTATATGAAGGTAGATGGAAAGAAACAAAATGATTTAAGTAGTAAAGCTATAGCAAGGCATGAGATTAAATTGGATTTAAAAGATTTAGTAAAAAGTGCTAAACGTATGTTAAAACCTGTGGGAAGTTTTTCCCTAGTTCATAGAAGTTATAGGTTTACCGAGATATCAAGAATTTTAGAAGAGAGTGGTTTTTCCTTAAAAAGAGTGAGGTTTGTATATTTTTCCAAGGAAAAAAATTCAAATCTGGTTTTAATAGAAGCTTGGAAGGGAAAAAAATGTCAACTGGAGATAGAGCCCCCTCTTTTTCTTGAGGAGAGTGGTTATTAAAGGGTAGGATTTTCAGATTTAGATAACAACAAAATTTAACTATAAAAACAAAAGGAGAAAATTCATAGAAGCAAAATGGAACTTTTAAAATTTATTGAAGAGAATGATTTAGAGGGATTTAAACAACATTTGGATATGGACTCAGTTGAAGAGGTAGATGAGCAAAAAAATACTATATTACATCACTGTGTAGAGATGGACAAATATGATTATGTAGATGCTTTGCTGTATAATGGTGCTGATCCTAATGCTAAAAATAAGGATGGGAATACTCCTCTTCATATAGCTGCTCAAAAAAATTATGGAAAAATAATGGATCTATTACTATCATTTGGTGGAGATTTAGAGATAAAAAATAATCACCAAAGAACAGCTATTAATTTAGCTATAGCTTCTAAGGCTAATAGTGTATTAAAGGTTATAGAAAATAGTGGAGCTGACTATGATGGTTTAGGTGCTGGTTTTGAAAAAATTAATCATCACAGAAGATTAGAAGATTTTTAATTGAAAATTAATAAATAAAAGGGAAACTGTTACAATTTAAAAGTTTGTAATAGTTTCCCTTTTTATTATCTTCAAAGAGAATTAATAAATTGTATGTTCATAAGATTTTTCTGCTAATAAAAAATTTACATATATTTTACAT
>DXSD01000086.1 GCA_019410665.1 Fusobacterium sp. | reverse complement strand
ATATGATATAGTATAATTTCAATATCTCTTTACCTAAAATTAGTAAAATTTTTACCAAAAAATAAAATAATACCTTCAAACCATCTTTAATTCAGTAAATATAAAAAAACTACATCCTTATCTTAGTTCTCTAAGATTTCGATGTAGTAAAATTTCTAATACTCTTTCTATTTTATTTATATAAGTTTATCCAAATTTGCAAAATTGATACAACTATTATTCCAGTAATAAAAAATAGTGTAACGCTTCTATGTTTAGCCAATAACATATTAATTAATTTAGCAATAAGTACCAATCCTATTAATACCCCTAAACTAAAAGTTGTAAGGGGAATGATATAGAGGTTGGTAATAATCTCACTTAAACTTGTATAGTGAGTTATATTTAATATATTAGAGAAAAATTTATTTATAAATCCTAAAATATTATAGTATTCTCCTAACATAAGCAGAAGTAATGAGCCTGATATTCCAGGAATGATCATAGCTCCTGCAGCTAGTCCTCCACAAGCAAAAAGTTTTAAAGCATACCCAGTAGTTATAACTGTTACAAGCTCTTGAGTTTCTCCATTTTTTCCAAATTTATAATCAGCATAAACAAATCCCAAAGTAAGTATAGCCCCTAAAAAGAAAAATAAGATATTTTTTAAATCTCTCTTGTCTTCTCCTTTTATGATATATGGAATAGAGGGTATTATTAATAAGCTAAATCCTCCTGCAGTAAGTTTTGGATAGTTAACAAAGCAAAACTCTATTATTCTAGCAAAAAGTATAATCCCAATAGCTGCTCCACTTCCAATTTGCATTAAGAATTTAGCGTATTCTATCTTCTTTTTCATAGGTACAGTTGGAAAATTTCCAATAGCTTCAGTTAATTTATCATAAACTCCCATAATAACAGCAAGAGTTCCTCCAGAAACTCCTGGCATAATATTAGCAATTCCAATTATAATTCCTTTTAAAAAAAGTTGTATCATTTTCTCTCCTCAATTTTTATTATATATGATCAAAACCATTTACTATTACATCTAATCTTCCTGTAAGTGGATCCATTATAAGCCCATGAATAGCTACATTATTGGGCATAAGAGGATGATTTTTCACCTTAGCTACACTCTCTTTTACTGATTCTTCTACACAATCAAAACCATGTAACCACTTTTTTACTTTTATTCCAGCCCGTGAAAGTGTATCCAATGTCTTTAATTCAATTCCTTTATCTATCATCTTTTTTATAATTTTGTCAGTATCCATACTGCTTACACCACAATCATAGTGCCCAACTATAAAGATCTCTTTAATATCAAACTCATAAATACAGATAAGCAAACTTCTCATAGCACTTCCAAAGGGATGTATTATAGTTCCCCCTGCGTTTTTTATAATCTTAGCATCTCCATTTTTTAAATCTAATGCTTTAGGAAGTAACTCAGTAAGCCTAGTATCCATACAAGACAAAATAGCAATTTTTTTATCTGGATATTTTGTAGTATTGTATTTTTCATACTCCCTGTTTTCCACAAAAGCCTTATTAAACTTTAATATTTCTTCTAAGTTGTTTGTATTTTCCATTAACTCACCTCATCTAGTTTTAAATATTTTATTTTGAATATTTTATATTAATTCCTAATCTATGTCAAATTCATAATTTATATTAAAAAATAGATAAAAAAGATTCTGGTATCTTATTAGTAAAAGACAAAAGTTCCTTTGTTATTGGATGTACAAAAGCTATTGAATGAGCATGTAATCCTAATCTTTTAATTGGATTTTTTGTTGAACCATACTTTTTATCTCCAACAACACTATGTCCTAAGTCTTGCATATGAACACGTATCTGATTTTTTCTTCCTGTTTCTATATTTACTTCCAATAATGAATAATTTTTATTTCTTTTTAATACCTTATAGTGAGAGATTGCTTTTTTCCCCTCTTCAGGATTATCTGTAGAATATGTTATCATAGCCTTATTTTCAGCTAAATAAGAGATAATTGTATCTCTATCTTTTTTTACATTTCCCTCAACTAAAGCTATATATGTTCTCTCTTTTACTGATTCATTCCAAGTAGTTTGCAATATATCTTGTGCTTTCTCAGATTTTGCAAATAACATTATACCTGATGTATCTTTATCTAGACGATGAACTACAAATATCTTATTTTTAGGATCTTTTTCCTTTAAATAATTTTTTAATATATTATAAGCTGTTCTTTCTCTTTCTTTCTCTGTAGCTACTGATAAAATTCCTCTATCCTTTTCTACAACTAAAATATCTCTATCTTCAAAAACTATAGAAACTCCTTCTAATTTATGTTTTGTAACTCTAGCTTTTGTAATACTTACAACTTGTCCAACTTTTACTAAAGCATTATATTGAGATTCTATCTTATCATCAATCATAACTCTTTTTTGTGTAAGTAGAGATTTTATACTATTACGACTATTTTCTGGCATTTTCTCCATTAAAAACTTCATAAGCTCATTGTCTTTATCCACTTTAAAACTTGTATTTTGTTTTGACATCTTTTTTCCTCCATCAATTTTCATTCCCCTTATTATAGCATATGTTCTATATAAAAGATAGATTAAAAACTCTTTTATTTTCCCTTCCTATAAGATATAATATGATTATCAATTAAAATTTTTAAATATAAAGAGGTTAAGCTATGAAAATAACAGTAAAAAAATGTGAAAAAATAAAAACTGGTTACTCAGTTGAAATAGAGCCTAAAGATATTTTTTATGTAGATGGAAAAGGTGGGCAATTAGGAGATAGAGGACAAATTGGAGAGGCTAATGTTCTTGAAGTAAGAGAAAATGAGATTATATTAGATAGAGAACTACTTCCTAATAATTATGATGTAATTATAGATGAAAAAAGAAGAGAGGATATTGCTTATCAACACACCTCTCAGCATATGTTTTCAGCTGTTGCTTACAATGATTATTCTTTAAATACTGTAGGATTTAGAATGACTGAAGAGTATACAACTGTTGATTTAGATTCTAATGAGATAGATGAAAATACAATTTCTGAACTTGAAAGAAAAACAAATGCTATTATAACTCAAGGAATTGAGTTAAAAATATATGTTATGAATAATGAAGAAGCAAGAAAAATCGAGGGATTACGTAAAGCTATTAAAGATAAAGTCCAAGGTGATGTAAGATTTGTTGAAATCCCTGGAGTTGATTTAGGAGCATGTGCTGGCTTTCATGTAAAAAATACAAAAGATATTAGAGTTTTTAAATTAATTCACCATGAAAAAATAAAGGGTAACTATACAAGATTCTATTTTATAGCTGGGGATAGAGCATTAAAAGATTATAATTATAAACATAGATTATCAAAAGATCTATGTCACAAGTTTAGTTGCAAAGATCATGAAATAAAAGAGATGATTGAAAAAGCTTTAGATGAAAAAAGAAAAGTTGAGGGAGAGTACAAAAATATAGCTTCTCACTATGCAGAGTTATTGGCTGAAAAACTTTTAAAAGAGAGTGAAACTATCAACCAATATCAGCCTATTTTCTATTTTGGTGACACTACTGTAGCTCAATTTTTGGGAAGATACATGGGAGAAACAAATATCCTAATTACTGGAAATGGAAATAATTTTTCAATTCTATCTCAACAATTTGATTGTAAGGAGTTTATTAAATATTTAACAAGTAAAAATCCTAATATCAAGGGTGGAGGAAACTCAACTAAAGGAAATTTCAAAGGTGAAATTGATATGATTCAACTTAAAAATATACTTATAGAGTACATTTCTAAATAGCTCAATTTAAATTTAAAAATAACTTAAAGTGAAATTTTTAGATAAGTTGTCTTTATTTTGAAATTATGATATAATACATTGTTAATTAAAGATACCTGGAGGAGATAATGTCAGAAAAAATAAATTTATTGAATTTAAATCAAAAAGAATTAGAAGAGTTTTTAGTTTCACTTGGAATGAAAAAATTCTATGGAAAACAACTTTTTAACTGGTTACATAAAAAAATTGTTAGAGACTTAAACGAGGTAACAAACCTTTCTTTAAAGGATAGAGAACTATTAATGGAAAAAGCTTATATTCCTTTTTTAAATCTTCTAAAACATCAAGTTTCTAAAATAGATAAAACAGAAAAGTTTCTATTTCAACTAGAAGATGGAAATACTATTGAAACTGTCTTATTAAGACATAAAGATAAAAGAAATACTCTTTGTATATCATCTCAAGTTGGTTGTGCTGTTAAGTGTACTTTCTGTGCAACAGGTCAAGGTGGTTTTGTAAGAGATTTAAATGTAAGTGAAATTATCAATCAAGTTTATACTGTTGAAAGAAGACTTATAAAACAGGGAACAAATTTAAATAATATTGTTTTTATGGGAATGGGAGAACCACTTCTAAATCTTACTAATGTCTTAAAAGCTTTAGAGATATTGTCTAATGAAAATGGTATAAATATCTCGAAAAGAAAGATCACTATATCTACTTCTGGAATAGTTCCTAATATTGAGAAAATACTTCTTGAGAAGATTCCAATAGAGTTAGCTATATCTTTACACTCTGCTATTAATGAAAAAAGAGATGAAATTATTCCTATAAATAGAAGATATCCGCTAGAAGATCTACATGCTGTATTACAAGAGTATCAAAGACAAACTAAAAGAAGAATAACTTTTGAATATATTTTAATTAATAATTTCAATGTTTCAGAAGGAGATGCCAATGCTTTAGCTGACTTTGTTCATGATTTTGATCATGTAGTAAATCTTATCCCTTGTAATCCTGTTGAAGGAACAGAAATGACAAGACCTTCAGATAAGAAAATTGAAAGATTTGTTAATTTCTTAGAGAATGTTAGAAAAGTTAATGTAACAATTAGAAGAGAAAAGGGAACAGATATAGATGGAGCTTGTGGTCAATTAAGACAGAAGAACATAAAAAAACCTACTAAATAGGAGGTCCCCTATGAAAAAAATTACATATTTAAAAATATTTTTAGCTATTATTTTTCTTGGTGGAGTTATTACATCTGGAGCTGTTTTTGGTTTAGTTTACAAGTACTATAAAGAGCTTCCTGATATAGCTACTCTAATAGAGGATTATAATCCATCTGTTCCAACAACTGTATATGATAGAAAGGGAAAAATCATTGATATAATCTCTCGTGAAACTAGAGAAGTTGCTAAATTTAGAGAGATACCTCAAGATGTTAAAAATGCTTTTTTAGCTATCGAAGATAAAAAGTTCTACTCTCACCATGGAATACATTTTAAAAGATTAGCTGGAGCTATTGTTGCTAATATTAAAAGTGGTTCTGCTGCTCAAGGTGCTAGTTCTTTTACTCAGCAATTAGCAAGAAATGCCTTTTTATCTCATGAAAAAAGTATAGCTAGAAAAATAAAAGAAGCTCTTATTACTTTTGAAATAGAAAGAAAATATACTAAAGATGAAATTTTTGAAAAATATCTAAATGAAATATATTTTGGTGCTGGAGCTTATGGAGTAAAAACTGCAGCTGAACAATTTTATAGAAAGGATATATCTCAAATTGGATTAGCTGAGTCTGCTCTTTTAGCTGGTATTCCTAATAGACCTGAAACCTATAACCCTAGCAGAAAATTGAATAATGCTTTAAAAAGAATGAGACTTATACTTTCTGAAATGTATAAAGATGGTATGATAACAAAAGAGGAGTATGATAAAGCTTTAGCACATAAATTTTATAATGAAAATAATCTTCCTAAAGACTTTGTATTAACTGAAGATACTACTATTGTATATAATAAAAAAAGTGAGATTGAATATAATGTTCCTGATTTTTCTAATTTAGTAGAAAATATACTATTAGAACATTTTGATGAAGACTTAATATATACTGGTGGTTTAAAAGTATATACTACTTTAGATTTAGATATGCAAAAAATTGCTAAAGAGACTTTTGATAACTATAATTTCTTTAAAAAAAGTGATAGAGAGGGATTACAAGGTGGAATGATAACAGTTGACCCTAATAATGGTCATATTCTTTCAATTGTTGCAGGAAAAGATTTTAAAGCTGGTGGTTTTAATAGAGCTACTATGGCTAAAAGACAGCTTGGTTCATCTTTTAAACCATTCCTTTATTTTACAGCTTTACAAAATGGTTATGAACTTAACTCTGTAATTGAAGATAGATATCTACAATATGGTAAATGGATTCCTAAAAACTATGGAAATAGATACAATAAAAATTTAACTTTACTCACTGCCTTAGATAGATCTGTTAATACTGTTTCTATTCAACTTTTAGATAAAATTGGAATAAGTACAGTTAAAAGAAATATTTCCAAATTAGATCCAAATCTAAAAATTCCAAATGATTTAACTGCTTCCTTAGGATCTTTTGAAAATACACCTTTACAACATGCTCTAAACTATAGTGTTTTTGCTAATGGGGGATATAAAGTAGAACCAGTAATTGTAACTGCTGTAATTGATAAATATGGAAATACTCTATATGAAGAGTTACCTAAAAAAGAAAAGATATATGATAGTTTAGATACAAGTTTAATTACTTACATGCTAAAAAGCTCAGTTATGTTTGGAAGCTCTGGTAGAGCTGCTGTATATGATTCTAATAAGAGAAGAATAGAACAGGGAGGTAAAACAGGAACAACTAATGAAAATAGAACTCTTTGGTTTGCTGGAATTACCCCTACTTCTGTTACTACCATCTATATTGGATATGACAATAATAAACCTATCACTGGTGATGTTAGTGGTGGAAATGGTGTTGCCCCTCTTTGGGCACAGTATTATCAAAAACTCGTGGATAAAGGATTGTATGATACTAAAGTAAAATTTTCATTTTTAGATAATCACCTAAAAAATGGAGATTTAGTTATGCAAACTCTAGCCTTAAATACAGGACTAATTATGGACAAAGGTAGAAGTTTTGCTATAAGAAAAGGAAAATTAGAACTAGAAAGAGATGATAAATACTCTAGAGGAATTTCTGGAATTTTTGAAAAATCTGGTTATAAAACAAAGGAAGAAAATAAAATAGTTGAAAGAATTATCGAGGTAGTTGATCCTATAAAAAAAGATAGTGTTCTTGAAAATACTACCCCTATTGAAAATACTAAACCTATAAAAAATAATAATGATTCTCTTTTCCAAAGATTACTTGGAAACTAGAAATTAAGGTGCTGTTACACATAATTAAGAATTTTGTAACAACACCTTTTATAATTTCCACTATCTTTTTATATCTTTTACACTTTCTCTCTCTATTAGATTACATGGCATAATTATTTTCTTCACTCCATGCTCTCCTTCCCAAAGTTCTTCCATTAATCTTAATGCTGCATTAGCATACTCTCTCATAAATATTCTTACTGATGATAGTGCTGGAGTTGCATACTCTGATAAAGGAGTATCATTAAAAGTTATAAGACTAACATCTTCAGGAACTTTTATATGCTTTTCATTAAAAGCTTTCAACACTCCAGGAACAATTGCATCTGATGAAATAAAAAAAGCAGTTGGCAATTCATAATTTTTTATAAATTTAAGAATATTAGTATAACCAGATTTTGAATTCATCTCACACTCTATAGTATATTTTTCATTAAATATATTATTTCCCTCTAAGAAACTTTTATAATAAACATATCTAGAGTCTATTTCAAGTTCCTTTGTATTACCAAAAGTATATTTACTTCCTATGAAGCCAATATTTTTATGTCCTTTCTCTATCAAATGTTTTAATGATATTCTTACTCCCAACTGATAATTAGGAATTATACTATGATAAGTCAATTCATCAGGAGATGAATCTATAAAAACTATATTTTTAGTATATGTTTCAAAGTTTTTTATTTCATTAATAGTAAATCTTCCTATAGGAAAGATTCCATCTATTTTCTTCTTAGTTATCTTTATAAAATTTTTATCTTCATCCCTAAACAAAGATATCACTTCTATATTTCTTTCAAGACATACTTCTTCTAAGATATTTTTCATCATAATATAATATATATCTCTTTTCTGTTCTTCTAGATCAAACATTTGAGCTATTCCTATTTTATACTTCTTACTCTTTCTATCTTTATATCTTTGTCCTATTGTTTTATAATTTAATTTACTTGCTACTTCCAAAACTCTTTCTCTAGTTCTATTAGAAACATTTAAAGTAACATCATTATTTAAGATTCTAGACACTGTCGTTATAGAAACATTTGTTAAGTCTGCTATCTCTTTTAAAGTTGCCATCTATCTCTCCAAAAAATGTTTTTTCTTAATTATATCATTTTTTTTTATTTTTTCAAGTGCACATTTTTTGAAAATACAAAAAGGACTGACATTTAGATGTCAGTCCCCCTTCTTTTTTAACAATTTAACAGATTACTATTATTTTTTTTCAGCTGTGAAATCCATAGCAGCAAGTCTGTTGTATTGTCTCCATCTTCTTTGAGCTTCTGCTTTA
>DXSD01000085.1 GCA_019410665.1 Fusobacterium sp. | reverse complement strand
GTATATAATATCAGGATATTTTTCTTTTTTATTTTAAGTTTAGCTGTGATTTTTTTATGGGGGATGTATAGTTTAGATGTTCCTTTTGAAAAAATTGTTGCTGATAACACTCTTTTATCCAAAGGAATAATTTTATTTTTATATGATCATAAATTAGGATTGATATTAGCTTTTATCTCTAATTATTGTTTAAAGAATTTTTATTTCAGTTATATTTATATAACTTTATATCTGTTAGTTTTTATTTCTTTGTTTTTTTTAGTTGCTAAAAAAATAAGATTAACTATAACTACTGCTATTAATAATCACAAGGAAAAGAAAAGAAGAGAGTTAGAGAGAAAATTAGTTCAAGAGCAAATTGAATTAATGGAAGCTTTGGAAAGAAAAGAAAAATCAGAAAGTGAAGGAGAGAAAGTAGAAAATGATATTAGCATCTAAGTCTCCAAGAAGAAAAGAGATTTTGGAAGGGATAGGATTTAATTTAAAGATTATAAGTGAAAATATAGAGGAGATAAGTAATAAAAGGGAAGTAACAGAAAAGATAAAGGATATAGCTTTAAAAAAGGTAGAGATAGTAGCAAATAAGTTTCCAAATGATTATGTAGTTGGAGCTGATACCATTGTAGAGTTAGAGGGTAAAATTATAGGAAAACCTCAAAATGAGGAGGAGGCTTTTAAAATACTAGAATCTCTTTCAGGGAAAGTTCATAATGTAATAACTGCTTATTCACTTATAAATAGATCAAAAAATATAGAGATAGTTGATTGCTCAATTACAAAAGTACATTTTAAAAAGTTAGATAGTGAAAGAATAAAATGGTACATTAAAAGTGGTGAACCTATGGATAAAGCTGGTGCTTATGGGATCCAAGATAAGGGAGCTATTTTTGTAGAAAAGATAGAGGGAGATTTTTTTACTGTAATGGGCTTTCCGATAGGAAAATTTATGGACAAATTAGCTGAACTTGGGATAATGATAGAAGATATAAAAAATATGTAAGAGGTGTAAAATGAGAAAAATATTTAACAAATTTTTAGGAATATTTTCAGAAGATTTAGGAATTGATTTAGGGACTTCAAATACATTAATTTGTGTGAAAAATAAAGGGATAATTTTAAATGAACCTTCTGTTGTAGCTCTGAATACAAAGAGTAAAGAGGTTTTTGAAGTGGGAGAGAGAGCCAAATTAATGATAGGAAGAACTCCAGGTAGTATCCAAACAATAAGACCATTGAAAAATGGAGTTATAGCAGATTATGAAATAACTGAAAAAATGTTGAGAGGATTTTTAAAAAGGGTAAATCCTAAAAAAGGATTATCTAGTCCAAGAGTAATTATTTGTGTTCCAGCTGGAGTAACTCAAGTTGAAAAGAGAGCTGTAATAGATGTAACTAGAGAAGCTGGAGCAAGAGAGGCTTACTTAATAGAGGAACCTATGGCAGCAGCTATAGGAATAGGATTAAATATATTTGAACCAGAGGGAAATCTTATAATTGATATAGGGGGAGGAACTTCTGAAATTGCAGTAATATCTCTAGGAGGAATAGTAAAGACTTCATCTTTTAGAGTTGCAGGAGATAGATTAGATAATACTATAATTGATTATGTAAGACAGAAACACAATCTGTTAATAGGGGAGAGAACTGCTGAAGAGATAAAGAAAAAGATAGGAGCAGTAATAGACTTAGAAGAGGATGAAGAGATAGAAATAAGTGGAAGAAACGCTTTAAATGGACTTCCAAGGGATATAAAACTTTACTCTTCAGAGATAGTAGAGGCTTTGGGAGATTTAGTTCAGCAGATAATAGAAGAGGTAAAAGTTATATTAGAAAAGACTCCACCTGAATTATCATCAGATATTAAGAGAAAAGGAATATATATAACAGGGGGAGGAGCTCTTTTAAAAGGAATTGATAAAAAAATAGCAGAAAATTTAAATCTTGAGGTTAAAATTTCAGAGGATCCGTTAAATGCTGTTATTAATGGAATACAAGTGCTTTTGAAAAATTTTGATACTTATAAAAAAGTATTAATATCTCCAGAGAGTGATTATTAATAAGAAAGAGGGAAAATATGAAAAAATTAATAGGACTATTTTTCACAATATATATTTTTTCATATGCAAACTATCTCATTACTAATAGTGAGATAGTTCTTTTTTATGATAAAGAAACTAAAAGTATAGAGTATGTAAAAGGGGATATTTTCAATAAAATTGATATATCCAATATTGAGTTTAGTTTGATTTTAAATAAAAGAGAGATAATTCCTTTAAAGAGATATTTTGTTAAAGGTGAGTTTTTATCTCAAAATAATATTTTTAGATTAGTTTATAAGTTAGAGGAAAAAGAGATTTTCATTGATATTCTTCCCTCAATTTATGAGAGAGATAAACTTTATATTTTAGTCAAATTTATAAATTTTCCATCTAATCAAGAAAAGATAGACTTTGTATTTAAAATATCTCCACAATATGATAATAAATACTTAATTCATGAAGGTGAGGATTCTATATACTCCTATGATAATATTTATTTTAAAAGTGAAAACTATTTAGGAGAGGTTTATATTGGAAGAGATGAGGAGTTAGAGAGTTTAAACTTAGAAGAAGTAAAGGAAAAAAGTAAAAAATATGAAGGAGAGAACTTTTATTATATAGTAAAAGATATTCAATACTCAAAGCCAATAAATTTTATAATTAAATTTTATCAAAATTTTCAAAAAGAGGAGAAAAATAGGAGAGAGGATATCTTAGCTAGAGAGCTTGACTATTGGAATCAGGTAGGAATAGAGAATAATTATAAAGATAAAAAAGAGATATTTGTAAAAGAATTGAATAATCTAGAGATAATAACTTCAAGATTAATTATTCCAAATAAGATTGGATATGATAAAAGTAAAGAGGACTTAGATATAAAGGCAAAACTATATTACTTAAATACAATTTATAATAAAAATTTTAATCCAAATAAATTATTAGAAGATATAAATATAAGAAAAAGTGAGACACAGGCATTGATTTACTATACCCTTCTTTTTAAATATCTGAATAATAGTGAAAGATATATAGGTGGAAATATTGTAGAGGGAAAAATTATACCAGAGGTTTTATCATTATTAGATTATTTAGAAGAGATAGATGATGAAGTAATAAATGTAAGAAATAATATCGAAAATTATTATTGGTATTATGAGTTAATAACAGCTGTAGAAAATAGAGAGGCTTTTAAAGAGTACAAAGAGTTTATTCAAGAAAAAAAAGAGTTTTTATTAAAGTATTTAAATAGTAATTTTGTACTTGAGGATGGATTAAAAACTAGAAAAGAGAGTAGAGCTAGCTATTATAAAAATATAAAGTATTTAGGTTTTTTACCAAAGGACAAGCAGTTAGAAATTTTAAATAGAGATTATGAAAGATACTATAATAAATATTATGGTGTACTGAAAAAAGAGAATAAGGAGAAAAGGATAGATATAGATTATAATTTAAATTTTGTTATAAAGTTATATGAAGTTGGAGAAAAGAGAAAGGCTGAACTATTATTTTCAAATATAAAAAGATATATTGAGAAAAATAACTATTATATTATTAAATATATGTATCCTGATAGAAAAAATATCCTAGAAATAGATGGAGAGATGCTATATTTATATTTTATGGCAGAGGAAAGTAGGAAAAAATATGGAGATTAAAAATAAGATTGAGGCTATTCTTCTTTTAGGTGGAGATGAGGTAAAAATAAAAGAGCTTTGTAAGTTTTTTTCAATTTCCTTAGAAGAGATGTTAAAAATTTTAGAAAGCTTAAAAGAGGATAGAAAAGAGAGTGGAATAAATATTGAGATAGATGGAGAGGTAGTAAGCCTCGCTACAAATCCAATATATGGCGAGGTAATAAACAGTTTTTTTGAGCAAGAATCTAAACCTAAAAAACTGTCAGGGGCAGCCTTAGAGACATTGTCAATAATTGCTTACCGTCAACCAATAACAAAGGGAGAAATAGAAGCTATTAGAGGAGTTTCAGTAGATAGAATTATTCAAAATATGGAAGAGAAAAAATTTGTAAGGATTTGTGGGAAAAAAGAAACAATAGGGAGACCAAATCTTTATGAAGTAACAGATAAATTTTTAGGATATATAGGGATAAAAAATATAGAGGAACTGCCTAACTATTTTGAAGTGAGAGGAGGGAATGAAGATGGAAGAGATTAGAATAAATAAGTACCTTGCCTCTTTAGGAATAGGTTCAAGAAGAGAGATAGATAAGCTTATAGAAGAGGGTAAAATAAAAGTAAATGGAGAAGTAATATCAGCTGGAATAAAAGTTACTGACAATGATACAATAGAGGTAAAAGGGAAAAAAATTACTAAAGAAACAGAGAAAAAAGTTTATTATATGTTGAATAAACCCCTTGAAGTATTAAGTTCTGCTAAAGATGATAGAGGGAGAAAAACAGTAGTTGATATAATAAAATGTAAAGAAAGAGTATTTCCAATAGGAAGATTGGATTATAATACTACTGGGCTGATACTTCTTACAAATGATGGAGAACTATTTAATAGAGTAATACATCCACGTTCAGAAGTATATAAAGAGTATTATGTAAAAGTTCTAGGAGAGATTAAAGATAGTTCTATAAAAACTCTTGAAAATGGAGTAGAGCTTGAAGATGGAGTGACATTACCAGCTTATGTAAAGGTTCTTTCAAGAGAGAGAGGAAAAAGTGAACTTATAATCTCTATAAGAGAGGGAAGAAATAGACAGGTAAGAAGAATGATGGATGCAGTAAAACATCCAGTAGTTATTCTTAGACGTGAAAGAATAGGAAAACTATCTTTAGGAAAACTAAAGATAGGAGAGTATAGAGAACTTACAGAGAGTGAAGTAAAATATCTATATTCACTATAAAATTATTAGCAAATTTGTAAAAGTATGGTATAATTAAATGAAATATTTAAGGATAATTCAAGAATAACGAAGATTCACTTTTTAACTAAGAAAATTCTAAGAATTGTGAAATTTATGGAGAGGAGTTAGATTAACTCAGCGAGATCGAACGCTAAAAAATGCAATAAGTCGAAGACTTAACCCTTGCATTTTTAGTGAGATAAGCCATAGTTAATCAACTTCTTGGAATATGGAGCAATTCTTAATTTTCTTTTATAAAGAAAGTTATTCTTGAATAGAGAATTAAAGGGAGGAAAAAGATGGCATTAACTAGAGAAGAGGTTTTAAAAATAGCTAAACTTGCTAGATTAAAATTTCAACCTGAAGAGATTGAAAAATTTCAAGTAGAATTAAATGATATTCTTGGGTATATTGATATGCTAAATGAAGTTGATACAGAAGAGGTAGTAGCTTTAACTCAAGTAAACTCTCATGTAAATAATTTGAGAGAAGATGAGGTAAGAGAATCTTTATCTGTTGAAAAAGCACTTTCTAATGCTCCAGATGGAGAAGATGGAGCTATAATTGTTCCAAAAGTTGTAGGAGAGTAGAGAAAATATTAAGGAGGATTTTTCTATATGAAAAACTTATATAAATTAACTGCCTCTGAAATAAGAGAAAAAATCTTAAATAGAGAGGTAAAAGTAGAAGAGCTAGTTAAAGAAACTTTTGAAAGAATAGAAAAAGTAGAGGATAAAATAGGAAGTTTTGTACACTTAAGAAAAGAAAAAGCTCTTGAAGAAGCTAGATTATTAGATGAAAAATTAGCTAAAGGAGAAAAAGTAGGAGCTCTAGCTGGAATCCCAGTAGCTATAAAAGATAATATGGTATCTTTAGGAGATGTAACAACAGCTTGTTCAAAAATATTAGGAAATTATGAAGGTGTATATGATGCTACTGCTGTAAAAAAATTAAAGGATGCAGATGCAATCATCATAGGAATAACTAACATGGATGAATTTGCTATGGGAAGTACAACTAAAACTTCTGTACACCATTTAACAAAAAACCCTTGGAATACAGATAGAGTTCCTGGAGGAAGTAGTGGAGGAGCTGCAGCTTCAATAGCTGCTCAAGAGGTATATATATCTTTAGGTTCAGATACAGGAGGAAGTATTAGACAACCAGCATCATTCTGTGGAGTAGTAGGAATGAAACCTACTTATGGTAGAGTATCAAGATATGGGCTTATAGCTTTTGCTTCATCACTTGATCAAATAGGACCTATGGGAAAATCTGTTGAAGATATAGCTTTAACTATGAATGTAATAGCTGGTGCTGATGATTATGATGCTACTGTTGTAAATTGTGAAGTACCTGATTATACAGAATTTTTAAATAAGGATATAAAAGGAATGAAAATTGGAGTTCCTAAAGAGTATTTTATTGATGGAATAAATCCAGAAGTAAGAAAAGTTATGGATGAAGCTTTAGAAAAGTTTAAAACTTTAGGAGCTGAGATAGTAGAGATATCTTTACCACATACAAAATATGCTGTACCTACTTATTATGTAATAGCTCCAGCAGAAGCTAGTTCAAACTTAGCTAGATTTGATGGTGTAAGATATGGGTATAGAAGTGAAAATATCCAAAATATTAATGAACTATATGTAAACTCAAGAAGTGAAGGATTTGGAGACGAAGTAAAAAGAAGAATAATGATAGGAACTTATGTTTTAAGTGCAGGTTTCTATGATGCATACTTTAAGAAAGCTCAAAAGGTAAGAGCTAAAATAAAAGATGATTTTGATAAAGCTTTTGAAAGTGTAGATATAATATTTACTCCAGTATCTCCTACAACAGCTTTTAGATTAGATGATAAAAAATCTCCAATAGAGTTATATCTAGAGGATATATTCACTATTTCAGCTAACCTTGCAGGTATACCTGGAATATCTATTCCAGCTGGAAAGGTAGAGGGTCTTCCTGTGGGAATTCAATTATTGGGAAAACCTTTTGGAGAGGGAGATTTAATAAAAGCTGGATCAGCTTTTGAAAAAATAAGAGGAGAATGGGAACTTCCTGAATTAGACTAGGAGAAAAGGAGAAAAGATATGAGAGAATGGGAATCAGTAATCGGGCTTGAGGTCCACCTACAATTAAAAACTGGAACAAAGGTTTGGTGTGGTTGTAGTGCTGACTATGACAATGCTGAAGCAAATACACATACTTGTCCTATCTGTTTAGGACACCCAGGAGCACTACCTAAATTAAATAAAAAAGTGGTAGAGTATGCTGTAAAAGCTGGACTTGCTCTTAATTGCAAAATAAATAATGAGAGTACTTTTGATAGAAAAAATTACTTCTATCCAGATACTCCTAAAAACTATCAAATTACTCAATTTGATAAATCATATGCTGAAAAAGGATTTTTAGAGTTTAAACTTAACTCTGGAAGAATGGTAAAAGTTGGAATAACTAAATTACAAATAGAGGAAGATGCTGCTAAATCAATACATGCTGAGCATGAATCATTAATTAACTTCAATAGAGCTTCTATTCCATTAGTAGAGATAATTTCAGAACCAGATATGAGAAGTTCAGAAGAAGCTTATGAGTACTTAAATACTTTAAAAAGTGTAATAAAATATACTGGTGTTAGTGATGTATCAATGGAATTAGGTTCTTTAAGATGTGATGCTAATATATCAGTAATGGAAAAAGGATCAAAAGTTTATGGAACAAGAGTAGAGGTTAAAAACCTAAACTCATTTAAAGCTGTTGCAAGAGCAATAGATTATGAAATAGGAAGACAGATTGAAACTATTGAGAATGGTGGAAAAATAGATCAAGAAACTAGACTTTGGGATGAGGAATCTCAAACTACTAGAGTTATGAGAAGTAAAGAGGAGGCTATGGATTATAGATATTTCCCAGAGCCAGATCTATTAAAACTTGTAATAACAGATGAAGAGATAGAAAATATTAGAAAAACTATGCCAGAATCTAAAGCTGAGAAAATAGAGAGATTTGCAAAAGAGTATGGTTTACCAGAATATGATGCTAATATTTTATGTGAAGATATTGAATTAGCTGATTATTTTGAAAAAGTTGCTAAAACTTCTGGAAATGGAAAGTTAAGTGCTAACTGGATAATGACAGATGTAATGAGAGTACTAAAAGAGAAAAATGCTACAATTGAGCAATTTGTAATTTCTGCTGAGCACTTAGGAGAAATTATAGCTCTTATTGAAAAGGGAACTATCTCTACTAAGATAGCTAAAGAACTATTTGAAATTAAACTTACTGATGAAAGAGCACCAGAAGTAATTGTAAAAGAAAAGGGAATGGTTCAAGTAGCTGATACTGGAGCTATTGAAGCTATGGTAGATGAGGTAATTGCTAATAATCCTAAGATGGTAGAGGATTATAAAAACTCTGACGAAGGAAGAAAACCAAGAGTAATAAAAGGACTTATTGGACAAGTAATGAAACTTTCTAAAGGAAAGGCAAACCCTACTTTAGTTACAGAGATAATGACTAAGAAACTATCTTAAATAAAAATTTAACTTACTAAGGGGAGAACTTAAGAATTACTCCAGACTACAAGAAGTTGAAAGAGTTAAAATTAAGAATGACTTTCGTTCAAAGAATAAAGAGCAAGTATGGCTCGGCTCATTAAAAACACAAAA
>DXSD01000084.1 GCA_019410665.1 Fusobacterium sp. | reverse complement strand
AAATAATAAAATATATAAGTTAAAAAAGAGAAGGTACATTCCTTCTCTTTTTTATATTAAAAATAAGTATAAATATCAAAACTAAAGTTATTATAAAATACTATTCTTGAGATATAAGAATTAAGTAGTTTTTGAAGAAGGTATCTATTGTTAGATTTACTATATTCTATAATCAATCTAAAGACTTCTTCTTTTGAAAGATCTAAACGTCTTGAAGTCTGTTTTTCTTCTAAAGATTTCTTTTCTCTTTTTAATCTTAATATTTCTTTTTGAATATTGTCTAATTCTCTCTTAGCTTCAGCAGGAGTATATACTCCAATTTTAGCACTTTCTTTTATGTTTTTAGTATACCTACTATTTTTTTCAAGTTCCTGTTCAATAATAATTATTTTTCTTTTTAATTCTTCATCAAATGAAGTATCACATCTTTTTATATTTTTAAATTCTTTAATTATTTTTTCTAAAATTTGATTTTCTAATTTTTCAACAGGATGAGGTCTAAAATCACAATCATATGTTGTATGATACCTAGCATTAGATGCAGCAGAGCCACACACATAGTATTTTCTATCTCCATATATTTTGCAGCCACAATAACAAATCATTTTACTAGAAAATAAGTATTCTCCTTCTACTTTTTCTCTTTTAATTTTTTGATTATACATAAGTTTTAAATAATTGGAATCCCAGAGAGAAGGTAAAATTATAGGTATGATATTAGGAGAGTTATGAACTTCAATAATATCTTCTTTATTATTTTCTAAAATAATTTTACCTCTATAGGTTTTGACTTTACCATATACTACAGTTCCTTTATAAGCTGGATTGGTAAAAAAACTGAAAATTTTATTATAGCAAAACTTATATTGAGGATATTTTTCAAGGCAATAATTTAACATTTGATTTTTATTAGTAAAAGTACCATCGTTGAATTTTTCATGGAGTTCTCTGATAAGTTGTGGCTTTAGAGGATCTACAGTATCAGGATACATTTTTTTATTAACTCTCATATACCCAAATAACCTAGTCATATAAAAACCTTGCTTAGCACTCTCTTCTTTAGCTGCTTTCATTTTTGAAGCTATATCTCTTACATATTGAGCATTAAAAACATTGTTTAAATCCCAATACATTCTAGCCACAGGTTTATATATTCCTTCTCTATCAGATAGAGAATATATAAGAAATCTTTTGTGAAAGATATCTGCATAATCTAACATTTTTTCTGCCCAGCTTCTATTCCTTGCAAACCTTGACCAATCTTTTATAATTAGTACATTGATTATTCCATGTTTTACTAAATCAAGTATTTCTTGTTGTGCTTCCTCTGCTGTTACACCACTTTCTATTTCAATTTTTTCTTTATAAATATTTAAATCATTATCAATAGCTGCTCTTCTTAGAATACTAACTTGACTTTCGATAGCATGGAGAGGATTATCATCAGATTTATAATCCTCTCTTGAAATTCTAGCATAAAGATAAGCTTGAAGTTTGGTATTAAGATTATTTTTTAAAGTAGTTAAATCAGCTATCATTTATGCCCTCCTTTTAGTTTTTAGTTAATTTTGAGTTTCTGAAGTATATTCTCTACTTAGATTTTCTAAAATTTCCCAAAAATCTTTTTGTTTTTCATTAGCTAAAACTTCATCTATTTTTTTATCTTGCAAAATCATAATTACCTCCAGTATTAAAAGAAGAGGGAAACCCCCTCTTCAAATAACTTATTTTTATTTTTTAATATTCTTCTTCATCTTCCCAATCATCTTCAAACTCTTCTTCATCTTCATCATAGATTATTTTAATTCCATAAATTTTGTCGTCTTTTTTAGTCACATAAACTTCATATCTTCCATCGCCCCATCCAGTGCTGGTAATAAAGGAGTTTTCTCTAAAACAGATTGTATCAGTATCTTGAGAGAATAACTCGCAAATTTCTTTATAATATTTTTCTTCCCATTTTTCTTCACTTCTATTTTTGCATTTTCTCATCTCTTCATGTAAGCTATAATTAATTACTCTAGCTATAGCAGCATCAACACTAATAAATCCATCTTGCAACCATAGAAAACCTTCTTGTTCATAAATTGATAAGCTTTCATGTAAAATTATTGCTTCTTTCACTCTGTTTTCTTTGTTATAAATAACACAACATTTATATTCTCCAGCTTGAACATTCTTTAATAGTACTATTCCTCTTTGATTTGGTTCATAACAGTAGCAAGGGTCTGTTACTACAACTTTATCCTCTAATTTTAATTTAGTTATAAATTCCATAATGTCCTCCTTGGTGGCTCTCTAGCCTTGTATTTCTTAGGTTGTGTGTATATTACCTTACTATTACTTTAATTACAAGTTATTTCTTAACTTTTTTTATTCAATTTCCAATGTTCTTTTTTTATTAGTTTATATTAGCCAGTTTAAAAATTACATATTTACCATCTTTTCTAAAACAACCAAGGCAGCTTGGAAGAGCATCAAAGTCAAATTCATGGCAATTTTCTTTAAAATGGCATCCTTCACAAGTTATTTCTTGACATTCAATAACTTTGAATTTTTCCCCTTCAAATTCAAAAGTATCATTTATTTCCACAAATTTTCTCATCAATTCTTTCCTCCAGTTTGATAGCATAAACTTTAACAGGAGCAGCTCCAAATTCATCATGTTGAATAGTTTTTGTTTCATAACTAGCCCACTTGAATTTTAAAATTTTATCTTTTTCATTTTTTCTGGGATAACCCAGAGTAATATGCACTTCGTCATATTCCTTTAAAAGTCTTTTTCCCCAATATTTTTTTACTAAACGGTATTCTTCCGTTTTAACACCTTGTTTTATTTCGTTGAAGTATTGTTCTTTAACTGCTAGTTTTAAAATTCTCATCTAATCAACCTCAAAAAATTCTTTTACTAAATCTTCATTTTCATAAGCATTTCCAATAATTTCCATAGATAGACAATCGTGTTTACCAAGATGATTACATACCATTGGATAAGTATTAGTCCCATCTTCTCTTTCAAAATAAAATCCATTTATCTCTACAACAGGAGCTCCATACATTAAATCCAATAACTTCTCTAAATTATTTTCTAAATCTAATTCTGGTAATAATTTTCTTTTTACTTTTCCATATTTACAAATAACTATAACAGTCTCTCCATTTTCTGTTTCTATTTTTAAAATGTCACCTTCATAAATACTTTTATAATTTTTATCTATCCAACCACTATCCTGTCCTAATGATTTAGGGTCTATATTATTTGCAACTTTAATTCCTCTTGGCATCCACCAATCTGAAAAGTCATCAAAAGCAATTAAATATTCAGTATGTTCCTCATGCCATTTTTTACACTCTGCCTCTGAATGAAATACACAAGGAGTAGCATTGATATGTTTTATAGAAAAACCATAGTGCCAACTTTTTGTATCCAAATCAAATCCTCTAAATTGTAGATCTCTCATTATCTTTACCTCCCAAGTCAACAGCAGCAACTCTCGATTTAAATTCCTCCCAATCTTTATTTCTAACTCTTATTCTATTTCTTATAGCAAAAATCCATTGTCCATCCAAGAAATAAATAGATATATTATTGTCAAATTTACACACCTTTTTCTTTTTTGAGAACTTTTTTTTATATTGTTCTAAGTTATCTACATTAAATTCCATCTTCCACCTCTATATTTTTTATTTTATTCAAGTACTCTTTTATATCTTCAATTCTTAGGTATCCTTTTGTATCAGGAGCAAATGGAACTTCCACTTGCTCTGAACAATCATTTTCATCAAATTTAATAACCATTAATTCATATGGAAAAAACTTATTTCCACAAGCATATCTACCTTTAATAATACTGGCTCCATATCCATTATTGTATCTATATATCCACTGCTTCCCAAAGCCACTATCACAATAATACAATAAATTTTCTTTTATTCTATTCATCTGCTACCTCTAAAATCTCCCATAAAATTTTATTTTATATCCTAAAAGTTTTTTCAATCTTGCTATCATACTAGTTAGCCTCCTTCAAAGGTTTCATTTTTTTACTTCTAGCATAAGAAATTAAATCTGCATAAGCCTCTCCTCTTGTTTTTCTGTATGGAAGCAAAGGAGATTTTACTCCATGAACTCTAAAGTCATTTTTATAATCTGCTAATGTCTTAGCAAAATAAACTTTAAATTCACTTCCACCTATCCCAGCACGAACAAAATAGATATATCCTTTTTCATCAATAAATGCTGATGAGTTGTTAAAATCATTATCACTAAACTCTTCAATTACAGGAGCTGGAGAAGTTGGTAATTTTAAATTATTTTGATTTTCATATTCCTTCTCCCTAGATGCTATATCTTTTTCCATATCAGCTAATAATCTTTTCATAACTTCAATCTCTTTTTTTGCCGAGCTAAGTTCAGCAGGAGAAGATGATTTTTTAATCTGTTTTTCAATACTTTTAATAGCTCCTAAAGATTTTTTAGAAATGCTGCCTTTGTATTCAACAGCTCTTTTAGGTTCTGCTGGAGAGAGAGCTAGTTCAATTAGCTCTCTTATATCCTCCATGTTTTTCACACCTTTTTCCATAATGTCTAATGCTAATTGAGGATCAACATCTTTATGAGTAAGAAGTCTAACAGCTACTCCAGAGAGAGAACTGATATAATCTTTCATATGAGGTGCTTGGATGTAGAGCTCATAAGTTTTTAAAAGCTCACTCACCTTATCTTTAGTGAAACCAAGATGACTATACCAAGCCATGAAGCTACCCTCTTTAGCTTTTTGAAGTTTTATTTTAACTTCCACAAGTGCCATACAAATATCATATTTTGAGGAACTATATTTTTTAAAACTATTAGAGATAAGCTCTTCTTTTTTCTCAATGAAGGCTTTGTCCTCTGCACTTATTTCGTAACTCTCGAAATCAAAAGTTGAATGCCATTCTACTTCCTGCATAGTATTTTTTAATTTATCAAACATAGCTAATTTATTTGAATTTTTCACTATAACACCTCCAGAACTTGTAAAAATAATTCTTGAAGAGCTTTAGCTTCTTTTGCTCTATATTCCCAAATTGTTTTACCTTCATCAATAGCTCTTGAAATAAAAGAACTTTGTTTGATAGGAACGGAAAGAAAAATACTTTGAGAAACAATACTCTTCAGTTTTTCATAATATTCTTTCTCAATCTTATTTCTACCTACCCTATTAGGAATTATAGCTTTGACTTTATTTCTAGGAGTTATTTTCTCCATTAAAGTAATAATTGAACCTATTGTAACTTGGTCAAGGAAAGTTGGAATAACCACTTCATCAGCCAATTCTATAAATATTTTATCGAGATTCAACACAGGTGTAGAATCAATGAAGATATAATTAAATTCTCCTTTTAAAACATTGATAAAGCTCTCAAATCTTACTTCCAATTCCTCTGGAAGCATAGCAGAATTAAAAGGGATGTAATAAAGATTTTCTCTTAACTCTGTAAAGCCACCATTCCCATCTGTAAGCCATTCATCTAGTCCTAGTGGAGTAAGACTACCATTGCCACTAAAATCAAGGATATTATTTTGAGAATCTGAAGTGATTATCATAACTTTATTTCCATCAATAGCAGCTTTATGTGCTAACTGAAGAGTTATCCAAGACTTTCCAACTCCACCTTTATTTGCTTTAACTAAAATTACTCTACCCATTAAACTACCTCCAAATATTGAACTCTTTCAGGATGCTTTCTTACCCAATAAGTTGCTTTATTTATACCAATCCCCTTTTCTTTAGCATAAACACTTAGACTTGGATAAACTTTCCCAGCATCATCAATAACTTTTTTTACTATTCTCTTTTTTCTTACAGACTTTCTTTTATAATTTTGGATAAAATTTGTTAAATCCTCTGGATCTATACCATGACTCTTCCCAGCAGAGATTAAAAAATCATACTCCCAATCATACATATTTTTCAAAAATTCTACTTTGAACTTAATATCATTTAAAAATTTTTTTATTTTTTTATCTACAGTCATACTTACCACCCTCTTGGTAATCTTCTGGAAGAGGTGCTGGTATTTTACCAGCAACCAAATCTCCAAAATGAAACATTTTAATTTTTACTAAATCAAGGATAAGCTTTCCAGCTAGATCTCCCTTAATATAATCATACTGACTAGGATTAATTTTTAGTTCAGTACAAAGATCATGTATTTGTTTATAATTTTCTACTGAAATTTTTATTGTTGACATTTAAGCTCCTTTTAAACTAGATAGATGACTCTTAAATTCAAATATAGTCATCTTAGACAACTTGCTTTTATTTTTATTCAAAGTTTCCAAAGGAATATTTATTATTATTTTTTCAATTTCTGCCCTCAGCTCTTTATCTGAATAGATCCCAGAAAAATATTTTAACCATTTGATTTTTGCTTCCATATCCTCTGGAGCTGTAGGAGAAGTTTCAGATTTAATCTCCCAATTATCTCTTAAAGCTTGGTAGACAGCACCATCATCCCATTTTTTTAACTGAGCGGTCATAAGTACAAGTTTTATTCTATCCAATCCAACACTTCCCTGTTCCACTAGAGCCATAACATTCTTACAAGTAGGAATGCTTAAGCCATGGCTTTGAAGTGCTGATTTAATTTGATAGATAGTATCTTTATCCAAATTATTCAAGTTAGAACTACTACTAACTTTTTTACTAGCTTCAACTTTTTGGTCTATCTTATTTAGGTTATCTAACTTAGTAGTAGTTATTATATTTAAATTAGTATTCTTAATATTAGTATTCTTAGGGGTACATTTCATGCTACTACCCCTACCCACATTTGATGTAGGTACCGTACCCTCATTTGATGTAGTGGGTACATTAAATGTAGGTACTTTTGATGTAGGTACTTTTCCTAGAGTAGTATCATCAGATGTAGGTACTTCAACATTGTTAAGATAGTAAAGATTGGAACTACCCTTTCTTTTTTCTATCTCAATTAATCCTTTTTCCTCTAAGGATTTTATATACTTAACAACAGTTCTATTATCTTTTACTCCTAATTCATCACAAAGAGTAGCCAACTTAGGAAAAGCATAATCATTGTTCCCAGCATGTCTTGCTAAGCAGATATATAACATTTTTTCATATAAATTTAAATCTCTCCTATCTACCAGAGCATTATCTACCCAAAACCAATCTTTTTGTCTTTTGTCTCTCATAACCTCTCCTTTCTACTCTTTTTTTCTTTCAAGGCAATACCTTCTAGTATGAACTTTGCTCTTTTTGCAAAATCCATATCAATATCTAAATTAACAAGTTCAATGGAGAATCTATTTCCTCTTTCCATCATCTCTTTAACTAAGTGATCCCTTGCAGATTGTTCTCTAGTATAAGCTTTCATAGGAACACCATCAGGATTACAAATTATATAGATAACTGAATCAAATACCTTAGTCATCTAAACCACCAGCCTTAGCTAACTCTAAAGCTTTTTCTAAAGGAAAATCTTTCCCATATTTTTTTATTAATTCTTGTAATTGAGCATAATTTGTTACCATTTTTTTACCTCCAAAAAAATTCTTTGATAAAAAAATTGCATTAATACATAAAGTATGCTACACTTAATACATAAGCGGCATATAGCAGATGAGTTAGTCCTCATTTTTCTTAGGTTATGTTATGTGTCTGATGAGAGAGCAACTGGCAGGTTGCTCTTTTTTTATTACCACTATTCAACATCTTTATAAATTCTACCTAACTCAAAGTAATCACTTTTTACTTCATCAACAGCAGCTAAGAATTCAGCAGTAATATCAAACAAAGCTTTAAAAAGCTGGGTATCTCCCTTATGTGAGTGCATTAATTCACATAAATTTTGGTTGACTTGCTCAACTTTCTCCGAAGAACTTAATTTTAAAATTTTTTCCTCTTCAGCTTTTTTAATTGTTACAAAAGTTTTTCTATTCATAACATCCTCCTAAGTAATTTGTTAGCACCCCCCTTCTTGTAAATTTTTCCTGCTATTTTATATAATTTTTCAATTTTTTTATAATTCAATTAATTCTATGTTTTATATAACTAACAATATATAAACATTAACTAATTAATTGAATATTACCACTAATAATATGAAAAGTCAAGCGATTTTTATGACTAGTCATATGTTTTTATTTGATACCCATTAAAAAAAATGTTATAATCATACAAAAAGGAGGTAAACCATGATTAAAAATCATTTGTCTAAATTAATGGGAGAAAAAAGATACACAATAGTTCAAGTTGCAGAAAAAACTGGAATGAGTACCTCAACAATATCTAATCTTTATAATGAAAAAGTAAAAAGATTAGATTTTGATACATTAGAAAAATTATGTAAATTATTTAATTGTAAAGTCCAAGACTTAATAGAGTATATCCCAGATGAAACTTCACAGGACTAATCTACTCAAGAGAGCAGCCGAGAACGACTCCGCCAAAAGTCCTTATGTTTCTCAGCCACTCTATTCAATAGATTAATTTATGTGGGAGGATTTATGTTATATTTTTTTTATGTTTATTCATTTTTAAGTTGTAGTCCAATATTTATGTTATATTTGGTAAAAAAACCAATTAAAAATAAAATTTTGAATACAATTTTAATAACTTTTAGTGGAATAAAATCTTTATTTGACTTATTGGTATATTTTGTATTTTTAACTGAACTAGGAATGTTTGGGAAAGTTCTAGTAGCTATAATTGTAT
>DXSD01000083.1 GCA_019410665.1 Fusobacterium sp. | reverse complement strand
TATAATATAATAATTATAGGACTTATAACTAATCTTTACTATTTTTTATCTTTATGATAAACTAATTTAAGAAAAAGTATCATTGTAGAATAAGAAAAGATTCAATTAACAGGAGGAACAAATGATTTATTTTGATAATGCTGCTACTACTTTACAAAAACCAAAAGAAGTTATTGATGCAGTAGTTAAGGCTCTTTCATCTATGGGAAATTCTGGTAGAGGTAATACTTCAGCTTCTTTAGAAGCCAATCATACTATTTTTAATACAAGAGAGTTACTAGCTAACTTTTTTAATATAAAGGATTCTAGTAGGATAGCTTTTACCTGTAATTCTACTGAAGGATTAAATATGGCTATAAAAGGAGTTCTTAAAAGTGGTGATCATATTATAACTACTGAGCTTGAACACAATTCAGTTCTTCGTCCTCTTTATGAAATGGAGGAAAAAGGTGTGAAAATTTCCTTTGCTAAAGCTGATAAATTGGGAAATATTTCCTATGATGAGATAGAAACTTTAATCAATAAAGATACCAAAGCTATTATATGTACTCATGCTTCAAATCTTACAGGAAATCTTATTGATATTGAAAGAATAGGTAATATTTGTAAAAAACATAACCTTCTTTTTATTGTAGATGGATCTCAAACTGCTGGTGTATTTCCTATTGATGTAGAAAAAATGAATATAGATATACTTTGTTTTACTGGACATAAAAGCTTACTTGGTCCTCAAGGTACAGGAGGAATCTATGTTAAAAAGGGAGTTAATATAACTCCATTAAAATCTGGAGGAACTGGAATTTTAACTTATAGTAAATTTCAACCTCTTGAAATGCCAACTCATTTAGAGGCTGGAACTTTAAATGGACACGGAATAGCTGGACTTGGTGCTGGAATAGAGTTTATCAATAAAATTGGTATTGATAAGATAAGAGAGAAAGAAGATTCTCTTATGTGGAGATTTTATAATGGAGTAAAGGATCTTCCTTATATAAAGATATATGGAGATTTTTCTAAAAAAGAGAGATGTCCTATTGTTACACTAAATATTGGCGACTATGACTCTGGAGATGTTGCTGAAGAGTTGATTAACTTTAATATCTCTACTAGAGCAGGTGGTCACTGTGCTCCCCTTATGCATAAAGCTCTTGGAACGGAAAAGCAAGGGGCTGTAAGGTTCAGTTTTGGTTATTTTAATACTTTAGAAGAGGTAGATGAAACTATTGAAATTATTAAAAGCATAGTTAATGAAATTTAAATTTTTGCTAAAAATTATAACTATTTTATAACTTCCTTCGTCTAAGATTATTGTTAATAGATTAATTTTTTATAAGGAGGACATCAATGGAAAACTTGAAGTTAACTATTGAAAACGAAAGAGAAAATATAGTTAAATTAGAGAAGGAGATTCAGAAAAAGATTGTTGGTCAAGATGATATGATCAGAAAGATATTAATAGGTATACTTACTGGAAATCATATTCTACTTGAAGGTTTACCTGGTCTTGCTAAATCTTTAACTGTAAATACCCTTGCTCAAACTTTGGGACTTAAGTTCTCAAGAATACAGTTTACCCCTGATCTACTTCCTAGTGATATAATAGGAACAGAGATATATAATGAAAAAACTGGTGAGTTTTACACTAAAAAAGGTCCAATTTTTGCAAATATTGTCTTAGCTGATGAGATAAATAGAGCTCCTGCTAAGGTTCAATCTGCTCTTTTAGAAGCTATGCAAGAAAAACAGATTACTATTGCTAATGAAACTTTTAAATTGGATAAACCTTTTATAGTTCTTGCTACTCAAAACCCAATAGAGCAAGATGGAACTTATCCTCTTCCAGAGGCACAACAAGATAGATTTTTAATGAAAGTTAAAATAGAATATCCTACAAAAGAGGAAGAGAAAAACATCTTAAAGCTTCTAACTACTTCAACTGATTTTGATAGTATAGAGATTGAAGAAGTTCTTAATAAAAATAAAATTGAAGAGATTAAAAAACTTATAAAAGAGATACATATAGATGAAAAACTTATGGATTATATTTTAGATATAATTTTTAAAACTAGAGATAAAAATGAATATATAGCTTGTGGAGCTTCTCCTAGAGCCTCTATTGCTCTAGTTGTTTCTGCTAAAGCTAATGCTTTCTTAGAGGGAAGAGATTTTGTTATTCCTCAAGATATTAAAAGGATTATCTTTGATGTTCTACGTCATAGAATTATTCTTACTTATGAAGCTGAGGCTGAAGGTAAAAATGTAGAGGATATAATTACAAATATTATAGAAGAGGTTGAACTTCCTTAGGAGGTAGAGATGAACAAAGAAGAGATACTTAAAAAAATTAAAAAAATAGAGATTGCCTCTTCTCTCCTTGCTAGTGAAATTTTTTCTGGAAACTATCGTTCTTATTTTAAGGGGAATGGTATGGAGTTTTCTGATATAAGAAGATATGCTCCTGGAGATGATGTAAAAAAAATAGATTGGAAAGTCAGTGCTAGACAGAGAAAAACTTATATAAAAGAGTTTACTGAAGAGAGGGAACAAAATATTTATCTTTTAATTGATATATCCAACTCAAATAATTTTATTGCTAAACAAGATTTAATATCCCAGCTTGTTGGAAGTTTAGCATTTAGTGCTATAAAAAACAGTGATAAAGTAGGGGCTATATTCTTTACAGATGATATTGAAAAGATTATTCCACTAAAAAAAGGAAAGAAACAGGGGTTAGTAATATTAGATACTCTTTTAACTCTTTCTCCAAAAGGAAAAGGGACAGATATTTCTAAAGTCCTTTTCTCCTTTGATAAAATTTGTAAGCAGAGAGCTGTTATATTTATAATAAGTGATTTTATAGATGAAAATTATGAAAAAGCTATGAGATTAATCAGTCAAAAGCATGATCTAATCCCTTTAAGAGTAGCTGATAGAAAATTTGAGACTCTTCCAAAAGGTGCTATTTTTACTATGAGTGACTCTGAAACTGGAGAAGAGATAGTTATTGAAAATTTTCATAGAGAGTATCATTTAGAAGAGGAGCTTCCTAAAAATATTTTAACTCTCTATACAGATGAAAATTTTGTAATCAAATTAGCCAATTATTTTAAAAGAAGGAGGAGAGTATGAGAAGGATAGCTATGTTTTTTCTAATCTCCTCACTTATTTTTGCTAAAGATATAAATGTAGGAGATTTAATAAAGTTTAAGATAAGTGGGATTGAAAAAGAATCTATTGTTGAAGGTTTCAAAAATTCTAAACTCCAACTTGAAAATATTGAAAAAAGTGATGATGGCTATATTTTATCTATAAGAGGTTATGAAGTTGGAGAAAATACTGTAATCTTAGGAAATAAGAAACTTCTTTTTAATATAGAATCTGTTCTTACTGATAGTGATAAAGAGATTTATCCTCACTTAAGTGACAATAGTGATTCTCAACTACATTCTAAAACTTTTCCTTATCTACTGATCTTAGGTGGTGTTTTAGGAGTTTCATCTCTTATCTACCTTATTAAAGGAATTAATTTTAAGAAAAATAATTCTATCTCTCCTGAGAAAGAGTTTGAAAATAAAATCTCTAATCTTAGTGAAGTAGATTGGGATTTCCAGCTGAGTATGGCTCTTAGAAAATATATAGATCAAAAATATCAAAGTCACTTTCTAAGTGGGAATTATCACACTATAGGTATGATAGACAATGAAGATATAGCTTTTATCAATAATCTTGATATTCATAAATTTTCTAAAGAGGATAGTGAGAGTAAAAAAGAGGTTTTAGATAGAGTAATGGAAATTTATAATAAAATAAGGGGGGATCACAATGTTTAAGTTTGCCTCACCATATTTTTTAGTTTTTATTCCTATTATTATCTATCTTTTCTTTAAAAAAGAGAGAAAAAAAGGGATTAGAGTTCCAGGAATTAAACCTCTAAAAAAATTTCAAATGAAGAGTAAAAAGTATTTAATAGGAAAACTTCTTATTCTTACTTCTTTGATTTTAATATGTATAGCTCTAGCTCGTCCACAACTTGTGTCAGAAAATAAGATTGTAAAAAAAGATGGAATTGATATAGTGGTAGCTTTAGATCTATCACAATCTATGTTACAAACAGATTTTAAACCTAATAGATTGGAAACTGCAAAAAAACTCTTAGGAGAATTTATTGATAAGAGGGTAAATGATAGAATAGCTCTAGTAGTTTTTGGTGGAGATGCCTACACTAAAGTTCCTTTAACCTTTGATCATAAAGTTGTAAAAGATATTACCTCTAAGCTTACAACTGAAGATATTACAAGTAATAATAGAACTGCTATTGGTATGGGATTAGGGGTTTCTCTAAACAGATTAAAAGACTCCCAAGCTAAATCTAAAGTTATAATTTTAATGACTGATGGAGAGAATAACTCTGGAGAGATGAGCCCTATGGGAGCTAGTGAAATAGCTAAAGAGTTAGGAGTTAAGATCTATACTATAGGAATTGGAGCTAGAGAGTATCAAGTTCGTGTTCCCTTTGGACACATTACTAGAAAAAATAATGAGCTAGATGAAAATCTTTTAAAATCTATTGCTTCTAAAACTGAAGGTGAATATTTTAGAGCTGGAAGTGAGAAGGAGTTTCAAGAGATATTTAATAAGATTGATCAGCTAGAAAAAACTAAAATTGATGGAAGAAGTTATTATGAAAAAGAGGAGCTCTATGAAAATATTTTAAAAGTTGCTCTTTTCCTACTAATTTTAGGAGCTTTCTTCCAATATCATAAATATATTAGAATACCATAAAAGAGGTGAAAAAATGGAATTTGGAAGTTTAAACAACAGTATCTATCTTATCTTTCCTCTTATTCTCCTCTTAATTATGATTTTAGGTATGAGAAAAAGAGGGGAGATATTAAAAAGTTTAAAGCTTAGAAATAAAAGAAGAATAAGCACTTTAAAAACTCTCCTTCTAGTACTTGGAAGTTTATTAGTGGTTGTTGCTCTACTCTCTCCTCAAAAAGAGATTGAAGATGAAAATATAGAAGTAAAAGGAATGAATATCTATGCTCTTATAGATACTTCACGTTCTATGCTTACTGAAGATGTATATCCAAATAGATTAGAAGCAGGAAAAAGAGTTTTAAATAATTTAATCCAGAATTTAAAGGGGGATAGAATAGGATTTATTCCATTTTCTGATAGTGCTTATATTCAGATGCCCCTTACTGATGACTATAATATTACTGAAAACTATATAAATGCTCTTAATACAACTTTAATCTCAGGTGGAGGTACAGAACTATATCAAGCTTTGCAATTAGCTGAAAAATCTTTTAAAGAGATAGAAAGTGAAAATAAAACTGTTATAGTTATATCTGATGGTGGAGATTTTGATAAAAAATCTCTTGATTTTGTAAAAGCAAATAAAATTGATGTTTACTCTATTGGAGTTGGAACTTCACAGGGAAATGTAATTCCTGAATATAAAAATGGAGTGAAGAGAGGATTCATAAAAGATGACTCTGGTTCTCCTGTAATAAGTAGATTAAACTCTGAATTTTTACAAAAGATTGCTCAAGAAAATAATGGAAAATATTATGAAGTTAATAATCTTGTAGATACTTCTAAAAATTTTATAAAAGATACTATGGACTTAGAGAGAAAAAATCAAAGAAATGAAAAAAGTAAAAGCTATGAAAAGTATTTTCAATACCCTTTAGGAATTGGTATGCTTCTTTTAATCATTGCTTATCTTTTGAAAGAGGTGATTAAAGATGAAGAATAAGATTATAGCTACTATCTTACTCATTACTTCAATTATATTAGTTCTAAAATCTCTTACTCCTTTAAAAATATATAACTATGTGAGAAAGGGAAATGAACTAATAAAAAGTGAAAAGTTTAATGAGGGGAGAGAGTATTACAATAAAGCTCTTGCTTTGAAAGAGGATAGTAAAATAAATAGCAATCTTTTAAAATCTTTCTATAAGGAAAAAAATTATGAAGAGGTCACTAAATCCTCTGCTGAAGAAAACTTTTTAAAGGGAAATTCATGGGTATATTTAGGAGATAGTTCTCCTGAAAATTCACAAGAGTTCTATAAAAAAGCTCTTGAAGAGTATAAATTAGCTATGAAAAAATCTGATGATATCAATATCAAAAAAAATTATGAGCTAACTTTAAAAAAACTAGAAAATAGTAGTCAGCAAAATCAACAAGAGCAAAAAGATAATCAAGAGAAGCAAGAAAATCAGGAAAAACAAAATAATCAAAATCAAGAACAAAATCAGCAACAAAAAAATAATGAGGAAAAATCTGATAACAATCAAGAGAATAGCAACCCTCAAAATCAAGAGAATGAACAAGAAAACTCTTCTAATAAGCAACAAACTCAGCAAGATAAAGATTCAGAACAAGAAAAAGAAAATAATAAAGATACTCAAAATGATGAGAAACAAGAGCAAAACAATGAAAACTCTTCTCAACAAAATCAAGAGGAGAAGCAAGGAGCTGGAAGTGACTCTAAAGAGATAAAACCTCAGTCACAAGAGGAGATTAGAGAGCAAGAGGTAAGAGCAATTTTACAAAGACTTGAAGGTAATGAGAAACAAGCTTTTAAAAACAATGAAAGAGTTATGGAGATGAGTAATCATAACTCAACTAATAGATGGTAGGAGGAGATAGAAATGAAAAAAATAGTTAGTTCTTTATTCCTTATTACATCTTTTCTATCCTATGGAGATATAATTCTTGATAGTTCAAATACTAAACCAGCTATTAACGAACCCTTTAATATACAGGTAAAATTTTTAAATGAGGATAAAAGAGATTATAAAATAGAGGGAATTGAAAATTTACAAATTCTTTCTAAAGGAACACAGAGTAAATACTCTTATATTAATGGAGATAAAACAAGTGAAAAAATTGATAACTACACAGTTATTGCTAGTGAAGTTAAAAACTTCCCTCTCAGTGTAGTTACTGATAAAAATAGTAAGTCTAACACTCTTAATATAGAAGTGCAAAAAGAAAGTATTCAAAATATCTCTGAGGATATGAAGATAGAAACTTCTATAAAAGATAGAGACAGTTTCTATTTTGGTGAAAAAATAGTATATGAGGAGAACTTCTTAACTACTGTTAATATAAACTCTATTGGTTACAGTAGAGCACCAAAATTTGATGATTTTTCTGTAAAAGATCTGAGTCCTGCTATACTTACAGGTAATTATGAACAAAGTTATTTTAGAGCTCCTTCTGGAAAACAGGGATTAAAATTAGGAATTTATAGAGGGGTATTAGAAGCAAACTCTTCTGGTGAAAAAATAATAAACTCTGGACAGATGGCTGTTACTCAAAGTACTGGAAGAAGAGATTTTTTCTTTGAAGAGTCAACGCCACCTAAATACTTTGGTGGAAGAAATATAAAAGTTAATATCCTTCCTCTTCCAACTAATAAACCTTCTGGTTTTCAAAATATAGTTGGAACTCCTGAAATTGATTTTTCTTGGAGCAGTGATTCTGTAAACTATGGGCAATCTTTACTATTAAATGTAAAAATTTTTGGAAATGCCAATCTTGATGGTTTAGAAAAGATTGTTACTAAAAATTTGCAAGATTTCAATGTTTATGAAAGTTTAAAAAGTAGAGATGAAAAAATCATTAATGGAAAGTATTATGGAGAGAAAAATTTTGAAATAGCACTTATTCCTAAAAAAAATGGAGAAGTTACTATTCCTGAAATAGCTATTCCATACTTTGATACTCAGATGAAAACTTATAAATATCTTGTTATCCCAAGTAAAAAAATAAATGTAACTGGTGTAAGTAATCCTACTATAAATACTACTCCTAACTCTAATTTAGGCATTATTTCTCCAGCAACTGAGAAAAAAATTGATAATTCTTTAGAAGAGATAAAAATAGAGTTCCTTGATTCAAGTACCAAGGAAAAAAATATTTTTGATAACTATTTAATTATAGGACTTATTATTATAGTCATAATTGAAAGTGGAGTTATTTTCTATCTTCTTAGAAAAAATAGTAAAAAATCTTCTTCTTATAATTTAGAAGATCTAAAGAAGGCTAAAGATGATAAAGAGTTCTATGAAGCTTATTGTAGTTTTATGAAAAGAAAATACAACTTTAGTCCTAAAGTACATCTTGAAGATAAACTTGTAAAACTTGGACTATCTCCTGAATTTATCCAAATTAATAGAGAGTTAGAAAATTTTCACTATAACAATAGTACAATTGATAGAAAAAATATAATAAATAGACTTAAGAAGGAGTTAAAAAATGAAAAATAAATATTTGACTATGGACATAGATATAGTTTATAGCATGCTTAATATGAGATTAAGAGATAAATACTCTTCTCTTGCTGATCTATGTGAAGATGAGGATATAGATATGGAAGAGCTTGTAACTGGGCTTAAGAAAAAAGGTCTTGAATACAATAAAGAAAAAAATCAATTTGAACAAAATTAAAAAAGGAGAAATTCTAGTTGAAGAGATTAGAGAATATAAAAATTTTAAAAAATACTAACGAGTCAACCAAAAAATTTTTTTTAAAATATGGGCAGGCTAAAAAATATAAAAAGGGAGAGCATCTATTTTTGGATAGAGATAGGGTTGAAACCATATATTTTATTATAAATGGGATTGCTTCTCTCTATAAATTAAATGTTTTAAATGAAAAAAAAGTTATTTTTATATATGGTAAGGGAGATATCCTCAACGAAGTTATTTTACAAAATGATATCACCTCCCTCAACTGTGAATTACTCAGTGATTCTGAAATCTTAGAAATCCCAGCAAAAAATCTTTTAGAGGAAATGAGCTATGATTTTCAGCTTTGTAAAAATATAATTGATTCTATGGCTTATAAAATCAGAAGATTATATCATCAACTAAAAAATACTTCTAACTCTATAAGATTAGATAAGCAGATAGCCT
>DXSD01000082.1 GCA_019410665.1 Fusobacterium sp. | reverse complement strand
TACATACAGCTATATTATATTTATTTCCAACTTGTTCTACTATATCTCCAACTTCTTCTACTAAATTTCTTAATCCTTTTGTTCTAAAATCATCTGGATTTCTCTTATCCATTTTATAAACAGCTTTTCTAGTAACTCTTCTTACTATTCCTTTACTTAAAAAGAACTCTTCTAATACTTCCCCAGCTAATCTTCCATTTACAGTATCATGTGTTATCATAAATAGATGTCTTCCAGAGAAAATATCTTTCTCTCTTAAGTTTTCAACAGAAATAATTTCTGATCCAAATCTTTTATCTCTAAGATCAACCATACTTTCTTTTTCGTAGTAACTTAAGATATCCTCTTTAGTAATATTTGTTTTTTCTGGATTGTGTGCTATATAATTTTCTATTAAGCTCGTTCCAACTGTAATTATTAAATTATCCAACTCAATTTCCCCCTATCTTTAATAATATAAAACTCTTCTTACTTTAATTAATACCCTTAAATTCAAATTTTGTCAATACTAAAGATAGTTTTTTCTCATTTTACATATCTCTACAAGCTATAATATCTGCACCTGTTCCCAATACATTTTTAATAATTACATCTCCATGTTTTACTGGAGATTTTACTTCTACACTATTTAAAAGTTTCATACATTCGAAATTTAATTCTTTAGGGATACTTGTACTAGTTTTTACTGGAAGTCTATGATGAACTCCTCCTACTATTCTAACAGTTGAAGTTATCACTCTTTTTGGTGCAGTTAACTCCTCTTTTGCATATACAGGACCTCTAGGACATGTATTTCCCTTTACTTCTAATGTTTCTGTATCTATAGTTAAATGGCATCCCATAGGGCATACTATACAAACCATCTCTTTTAACATTATTTTGCCTCCTCTGGTACTAAACAAACTACCAATTCTTTTCCTTTTACAGTTTCTAATAATTTTTTAGGAACTATTATTTTCTCCATTTCTCCTGGAGCTAAATGAGGTTTTTTCATATTTACTAAAATATTTTCTCCATCTTTAACTTGTAATCTCATATTTTTATAAATATTATTTACTCTCATAGAGATTTCTAAAAAGTTTTCTATATTTTCAAATCTATATTTTTGTGGAACTGTATAAGTAATTCCAAATCCATTTTTAAGTTCTATATACTCTCCAGATTGTACTTCATCTTTTACAAATTTAGCTGCTGCTCTACCTGCTTTTCTAGCTTCAGCACTTACAAAGTCAACTAAGTCATGTACATGTACAACGTTTCCACAAGCAAATATTCCTGGAATACTTGTTTCCATCATCTCATTTACAATAGGTCCAGAAGTTCTTCTATCAATTACAATTCCTGTTTTTCTAGAAATATCATTTTCTGGAATTAATCCCACTGATAAAAGTAGTGTATCACACTCATATTCTATCTCAGTTCCAGGTATTGGTCTTCTATTTTCATCAACCTTTGCAATAGTTACTCCCTCTACTCTATCTTTTCCTTTAATATCTATAACTGTATGGCTTAAATATAAAGGAATATCATAATCATTTAAACATTGAGCTATGTTTCTAGCAAGTCCTCCAGAGAATGGCATAAGTTCAACAACAGCTTTTACCTCTGCTCCTTCTAGAGTCATTCTTCTTGCCATAATAAGTCCTATATCTCCAGATCCTAAGATAAGAACTTTTTTACCTACCATATATCCTTCCATATTTATGAATCTTTGAGCTGTTCCAGCTGTAAACACTCCTGCTGGTCTTTCTCCTGGTATAGATATAGCTCCTCTTGTTCTTTCTCTACATCCCATTGCTAAAACTATTGCTTTAGCTTCTATCATCATATATCCATCTACACTGTTAATTGCATGTACTACTTTTTCTGGTGTTACTTCTAATACCATAGTGTCTAGTTTATATTCTATATTCATCTCTTTTAATTTTTTTATAAATCTCTCTGCATACTCTGGTCCAGTTAATTCCTCTTTAAACTCATGTAATCCGAAACCATTATGGATACATTGTTGTAATATTCCTCCAAGCTCTTTATCTCTCTCTATTACTAATATACTTTCTACTCCATTATTTCTAGCTTCTATAGCTGCTGCAAGACCTCCAGGTCCTCCCCCAATAACTACTAAATCATATCTCATTTTATAGTTCCTCCTGTTTTTTAGTTTCTCCAGTAAGTATATATGATCCTACTTTATCTTGAACAATTTCGTCTAATTTTTTATTTAATTCTCTAGCTAGTATCTCTTGAACTCTTGGTCCACAGAAACCACCTTGACATCTTCCCATTCCTGGTCTACATCTTTTCTTAACTCCATCTACTGTTTTAGCTCCTACCATTCTATGGATAACATCAACTATTTCTCCTTCTGTTATACTTTCACATCTACAAATTATTCTTCCATATCTAGGATCTCTTTTTATTACTTCTGCTTTCTCTTCATTTGAAAGTTCCATAAAATGAATTTGTGGTTTATTCTTTTTATGTTCAGTTTTCTTATTTACATTTCCTAATTTTTTTATAATCATATTAGCTACATCTAATCCTATTGCTGGAGCAGATGTAAGTCCTGGAGATTTAGTTCCTGCTATATTAAAGAAATATGGTGCATCTTCTACTTCTCCTATTATAAAATCTGGTTGATCTGATTCAGCTCTAAGTCCGTTGAAGTTTTTAATATTATCTCTAAAATTAATATCTTTTACACTTTTTACTGCAGCTTCTCTTACTGCATCTAATCCAGTTAATGTATTTCCTACATATTCTTTATCATCACTTAAAGTTGCTGTAGGACCAACTATAAGGTTTCCATGAGCTGTTGGAGCAACTAATACTCCTTTTCCCACTTTTGTTGGGCATTGGAAAACAACATTATTTACTAAAGTTCCTTGAACTTTATCCAATAAATAATATTCTCCAGCTCTAGGTGTTATTTTTATTTTTTTATTGCTTACCATATTATTTATCTCATCAGCATATAATCCAGCAGCATTTACTACTACTTTTGTTTCATACTCTCTTCCATCAGCTAAAATTATTTTATATCCTTCAGCTAATTTTTCAATTTTTTCTACTTTTGCATCAGTTTCTACTTCTACACCATTTATAGCAGCATTTTCAAGTAATTTTATAGTTACTTCCCAAGGTCCTGTAACTCCTGCAGTTGGAGCATAAAGAGCTGCAACTACTTCTTTACTTACATTAGGCTCCATTTTAAATACTTCTTCTTGATTTAAAATTTTCATTCCAGGAATTCCATTTTTTATTCCTCTATTATATAGTAAATTTAGATGTTCTTTATCCTCTTCAGAAAAAGCTAAAACCAATGACCCTGTTCTTTTGAATGGTGCATCTATCTCCTTACATAAATTCTCATACATAGCATTTCCTATAGCATTATATTTTGCCATTAATGTTCCTTCTTTAGCATCATATCCTGCATGTACTATTCCTGAGTTAGCTTTACTCGTACCATTTGATACGTCATGTTCTTTCTCCAATACCTTTACTTTTAAATCATATTTAGCTAGTTCATATGCAGTAGCAGCTCCCATTACTCCTGCACCAATAATTACCACATCTAACATATTTTCCTCCTAATTTACTTAATAAAAAAAGTCAACAAATAGACAGAAAAACTCTGCCTATTGCTGACTCTCCAATTCACTAGTCAATATTCTTTTTAACTATTATCTTACTTTCTTTTATATTTGTCAAGAAGATTTTACTCTTCTTCCCAAGCTAAAGCTCTCTTGACAGCTTTCTTCCATCCACTATATTTTTTAGCTCTTTCTTCTTCACTCATATTTGGAACAAACTCGTTATCCAATTTCCATTGAGAGCTAATTTCATCTTTAGTTTCCCAGAATCCTACTGCTAATCCTGCTAGATAAGCTGCTCCTAAAGCTGTTGTTTCAAGAGTAACTGGTCTTCTTACAGCAGTACCTAAAATATCTGCTTGGAATTCCATTAAGAAATTATTTGCAGCTGCTCCTCCGTCAACTTTAAGACTTGCTAATTTTATTCCAGAATCCTCTTGCATAGCTTCAAGTACATCTCTTGTTTGATATGCTATTGATTCCAAAGTAGCTCTTATAATATGATTTTTATTAGCACCACGAGTAAGTCCAACTATAGCTCCTCTTGCATACATATCCCAATATGGAGCTCCTAATCCTACGAAAGCTGGTACTACATAAACTCCAGCACTATCTTTTACTTTTCTTGCAAAGTACTCAGTGTCTCTAGATTCTCCTACTAATTTTAATTCATCTCTTAACCATTGAACACTAGCTCCACCTATAAAAATACTTCCCTCTAGAGCATACTCAACTTTTCCATTAAGTCCAATAGCTATTGTAGTTACTAGTCCATTTTGACTTCTTACCATCTTTTCTCCTGTATTCATTAGTAAGAAACATCCTGTACCATATGTATTCTTAGAATCTCCCTCTTTGAAACAAGCTTGTCCAAATAGAGCTGCTTGTTGGTCTCCAGCTACCCCGGCTATAGGAACTCTGTGTCCACCTTTTCCTCCAAGGTTAGCATATCCAAATGTTCCACTACTATCTTTTACTTCTGGTAACATTGACTTAGGGATTCCTAAGATATCTAATAATTTCTCATCCCATTCTAATTTTTTAATATTATAAATCATTGTTCTTGAAGCATTTGTATAGTCAGTAGCATGTACTTTTCCATTTGTTAATTTCCAAATTAGCCAAGTATCAACTGTTCCAAATAGTAAGTCTCCTTTTTCAGCTTTTTCTCTAGCTCCTTCTACATTGTCTAAAATCCATTTAATTTTTGTTCCAGAGAAATATGCATCTATTAGAAGTCCAGTATTTTCTTTTACATACTCATCTAATCCTTCTATTTTTTTCAATTCATCACAAATTTTTGCAGTTCTTCTACACTGCCAAACTATTGCATTATATACTGGTTTTCCTGTATTTTTATCCCAAACTATTGTTGTTTCCCTTTGGTTAGTTATTCCAATACCTATTATATCATGTTGAGAAACTCCAGTTCTAGCAATTACTTCTGCTAAAACTCCACTTTGGCTTGACCAAATTTCCATAGGATCATGCTCTACCCAACCTTCTTTTGGATAGATTTGTGTAAATTCTTTTTGAGCTACTCCTACGATTTTTTGATCACTATCAAATATTATGGCTCTTGAGCTTGTAGTTCCTTGGTCTAATGCTATAATATATTTTTTATCCATTACTAAAACCTCCAGTATCTCTTTTTTAATGAATTATTATGCTTATAAACAAGCTGCACAGTTAGTTGAGAATAGATTAAATATTCCTAATCCTATTAATGCTCCTATAATAGGTCCAACAATTGGAACTATTGCATATCCCCAATTTGAATCTCCTTTTCCTTTTATAGGTAGAATTGAGTGCATAATTCTTGGTCCAAGGTCTCTAGCTGGGTTGATAGCGAATCCTGTTGCTCCTCCAGCTGCCATACCTACAACACATACTAAAAGTCCTACTAAGAATGGTTTTATTCCTGGTTCAACCATATTTTGTCCATATCCCAATGCAGATACACCTATTAAGAATATTGCAGTTGCAACAATCTCTGTAAAGATATTCCAAAATTTATTTGGTATTGCTGGTCCTGTAACAAAAACACCTAATTTAGTTCCAGCATCTGGTTCTTCATCCATTAGATTTTTATAAGTTAAATAAGCTAAAGTAGATCCAAGCATAGCTCCTAAAATTTGAGCTATAATATATCCTGGAACTAAAGACCAATCTAATGTTCCTCCAGCTGCCAAAGCTATAGTTAAAGCTGGATTTAAGTGAGCTCCACTTACCCATCCTGTTAAGTAAGCTGCCATGGAAACTGCTACACCCCAACCAAAGCAGATAACCATCCATCCTCCACCTTTACCAGCACTCTTATTTAAGCTAACGGTCATACAAATTCCGTTTCCTAAAAGTAATAAAAAAGCTGTTCCTAAAAATTCTGCTAAATACATTGCACCTGGTGTCATAAAAAAATACCCCCCTTAGATTCAAGCTGTACAAAAAAAGACTCAAAAAAATTGCAACCCTACTGCAATCTTCCCAAGCCTCTCCACATCACACAGCTTATATTATGTTACCCTAATTCTACTCCTTTTTTTCTTTGTTGTCAATACATTTTCTACTATTTTATTTCTAAATGCACTTTTAACATACACTAAATTGTTCCAGTTATATATCCCAAATTTTTTTATCAGTTGTCGATACCCCCACTGCTCCTGCTGCTAAAGCATTTATTATATCCTCTTTTTCATTTACAAGTCCTCCAGTAATAACTGGCACCTTTACAGAGCTATTTATTTTTTTTATTATTCTGGGCATAAGTCCTGGAAGTATCTCCACAGCACTTGGCTTATTCTCTTTTATATGAAGAATTGTATTCTCTAAAGAAAACGAATCTAAGACAAAAAATCTCTGAATTACTTTTATTCCATTTTTATTAGCAAAAGCAACTATATTGTGTTTAGTAGTTATTATTCCATCTGGCTTTATCTCTTTCATAATATACTCTATTCCATTATTAGAACTTGATAATCCATCAATCATATCTATATGAATGTAGACTATTTTATTTGCTTCTTTTAATTTCGTAACTATATCTTTTATATTTAGAATATTTGCCATAATAACAAAAACTATTTCACTACTACTTTCAATTGCCTCCTTCAAATATGTTTCATTTTTTAAAGCTGGTATTACTGGATTTCTTTCTAAAATCTCTCTTATATTGTACATCTTGCCCCCCTATCCATTGTCTAACTTACTTAATATAGACTATTATAACATTTTTTTACATAAAAAAAAGGGAGATTTTTTCTCCCTTTAAAATATTTTCTATTTTTACATCATTCCAGGCATCATACCAGGATTCATTTCAGGTTCTTTAGGTTCTTTTTTAGTTGCTACTAATACTTCTGTTGTAAGGATCAATGCAGAAACAGAAGCAGCATTTTGAATAGCTGATCTTGTTACTTTTACTGGATCTAGTATTCCTTCTTCTATCATATTTACATATTTTTCAGAAGCAGCATTAAATCCAAATCCTTCTGGCATATCTTTTACTTTTTCAAGTACAACTGCACCATCTACACCAGCATTTTCTGCTATCTGTTTTAATGGAGCTGTAAGAGCTTTTTTAACTATCTCTACTCCTATTCCCTCTTCTCCTTCTAATTTGAAGCTATCCATATCTTTAGCAATTTCTACAAGAATAGTTCCTCCACCAGATACAATTCCCTCTTCTACTCCAGCTCTAGTAGCATTTAAAGCATCTTCTATTCTAAGTTTTTTATCTTTCATCTCTGTTTCAGTAGCAGCTCCCACTTTTATTACTGCAACTCCACCAGAAAGTTTAGCAAGTCTTTCTTGTAATTTTTCTTTATCATATTCAGAAGTTGTATCTGCCATTTGATTTTTAATAGCATTTACTCTTGCTTTTATAATTTCACTTTCTCCCATTCCATCAACTATAATAGTAGCATCTTTTGTAACTTTTACTTTTTTAGCTGTACCTAATTGAGGAATAGAAGTTTCTTCCAATTTTAATCCCTTCTCTTCTGAGATTACCTCTCCACCTGTAAGAATAGCTATATCCTCTAACATAGCTTTTCTTCTATCTCCAAAAGCAGGAGCTTTTACAGCTACAACGTTTAAAGTTCCTCTTAATTTATTGATTACTAATGTAGTTAGAGCTTCTCCTTCTAACTCATCAGCTATAATTAACATAGGTCTTGATGTTTGTACTGTTTGCTCTAATATAGGTAAAATATCTTTCATATTAGAGATTTTCTTATCTGTTATCAAGATAAATGGATTATCTAATTCAGCTACCATTCTTTCTGAATCTGTTACCATATATGGAGATACATATCCCTTATCAAATTGCATTCCTTCTACTACTTCTAAAGTTGTCTCTAAAGATTTTGCTTCTTCAACAGTAATTACTCCTGTTTCTCCAACTTTTTCCATAGCTTGAGCTATAAGTTTTCCTATCTCTTCATCTCCAGCAGAAATTGAAGCAACTTGAGCTATCTCTTCATTTGACTCTATTTTTTTAGCTCTAGCTTTAAGATGATTGATTACCTCTTTAGTTGCTTTTTCTATACCTCTTTTGATAAACATAGGATTAGCTCCAGCACTTACCATTTTTAATCCTTCTTTTACAATAGCTTGAGCAAGTATTGTAGCAGTAGTAGTTCCATCTCCTGCTACGTCATTAGCCTTTGTAGCTACCTCTTTTATAAGTTGAGCTCCCATATTTTCAAATGAATCTTCTAACTCTATCTCTTTGGCTATTGATACTCCATCATTTGTTATAAGAGGTGATCCATAACTTTTTTCTAATACAACATTTCTTCCTCTTGGTCCTAATGTTACTTTTACAGCATCAGCTAATGTATTAACACCAATTTCAAGTTTTTTTCTAGCTTCTTCGTCAAATTTTAAAATTTTTGCCATCTTTTATCCCTCCAAAATTACTCAATTACAGCTAAAACATCTTCTATATTTAAGACGATATATTTCTCTTCTCCATCTTTTATCTCAGTACCAGAAAATTTACTATATACTACTTTTTCTCCAACTTTAATTTCAGCTAATTTTTCCCCTTTTCCTACAGCTATTACTTCAGCCATATTAGGTCTCTCTTTTTCTCCTGCTCCTGGAAGAATAATTCCACTTGCTGTTTTTTCTTCTACTTTTATAGGTTTAACTAAAACTCTCTCACCAATAGGTCTTATTTTCATGACTCTATCCCTCCATCTGTTATTAGCACTCGTATATAACGAGTGCTATTTTTATTACAATAATATCTTAAAACATTTAGCTTTAACTGTCAATAGTTTTTTCATATTTTGATTGTATTTTTTTCACTTCATTGGTAAAATATAATGTAGTATATCTGTCTCTTATACACATCTCCGAGCC
>DXSD01000081.1 GCA_019410665.1 Fusobacterium sp. | reverse complement strand
GGGAAAGGTTTAATATACCTTACTATTATATTAGTTTTCCTCAATTATGTCAAGGTTTTTTTATTGTTTTTCCTCAGATTTTTCAACAGTTTCTTCACTGTTTTCCTCTTTTTTTTCTGGAGCTTTTGGAAGAGGATTTCCAAATAACCACTCTATCTGTCTTCTAATTCCTGTTAGGTCAAAAACTCTATCTCCAACAGTCAATCTATCATTTTCTGGAATTGCTATATGCCCTTCATCAATTGGAGCATTTTTATCAAGGTTAACTTGAAGTTTAATAGACTCTTCTCCAGCTTTAAACTCAGTTCTTACAGTTTTAATAACTCCTTCAGTAGCAAGAATTTTTGCTTTATCTTCATCTGATAATCTTCTTTGAGGAGGATAATCTGCTATAAATAGATCCTCAGTTGAAAGGAATTTAACCTTATCCTGAGCTACCTTTTCAAATATATCTATTGTATATTTTCCTCTCTCTCCAACTAAGAATTTTTCTAAATCAACAATTTTCTTTCCAACTCCAAATGGATCTGGTAAAATTCCAAACTCTCCCTTTGTTATTAAAGTATCATCTGGAGCATTAAGTCTTACTTCAAACATAGTTGGTCTATGTAGATCCTCTACTGTAATTACTACAGAAAGGTTTGCCATTGGAAATGGGAACATCGGTTGTATAAGATTGTCGAACTCTCCAAATATATCAATAACTCCATTCACTTGTGGATTCATTTGTGCTTTATAAGCTGTAATAATATGTTTTACTTTTGCCATTTTTGTACCCCTTTTTATTAATTTTATATATCAATTAATATACCATATTTTCATTAGTATAGTCTAGATTTTATTTTAAAATATAGAAAGAAAATATTGTGCCCTTTCCCTCTTCAGAGTCTATAGTTAAACCACCACCACATTTTTCAACAAGGTTTTTAACTATAGATAACCCTAGTCCTGTTCCTCCTAAATTACTTGTCCTAGCTTTATCAACACGATAGAATCTCTCAAATATCTTATCTTGCTCATATATTGGGATTCCTATTCCATTGTCCTCTATTTTTAAATGGTATCTATCCCCTTCTTCAGTGATAGCTACTGTAACTTTAGGAAGAGGGTTTTTATTATAGATTATTCCATTTTCAATGAGATTTTTTAAAATCATAGAAATTTTCTCATAATCTATTTTCAGATAGTTTCTATTATCTGTTAGAGTAAATGAGAACTCTATCTCTGCTCCTTTTTCCTCAATTTTTCCTGAAAGGATTTCCAAAAGGTCTTTTTTTAATTTTTCAACTCCTATTTGAGATATATTGATTAGATTTGAATTTTCTATTTTAGAGATATTTAAAAAATCTAAAACAATGTTTTCTAATCTCTCTACATTTCCTTTAATTGTGTTGAGAAATTTTTTTCTAATTCCCTCTGGAGCATCTTCTAAAGCTATTAAATATCCTTTTATATTTGTAAGAGGAGTTTTTAACTCGTGACTTACATTATTAATGAAAGTTCTTTGTACCTCTATAGCTTCTTTAGTACTTGTAATATCTTTAATAGTTATTATATATCTATTACTAAATTCTAAGTATTTCATTGTAAAGATAAAATATTTCTTTAAGTTTCTTATATATATCTCTTCTCTAAAATCTTTTTTACTATCTAATCCCTCTTTTATGAGAGCTATTACCTCTAAGTATTTTACACTTTTTAAGTAACTACTTTCATATGGATCAACTATATATTTTAAAGAGGTATTTTTTCTTACAAAATCTCCATTAGCGTCTAAAAGTCCCATGAAAAGATCTACAGAGTGTAAAACTTCAGTTAATATTCTCTTCTCCCTTTCCAACCTTGATATGTTTTTTAAGTTTTTCTTTTGCCAATCTTTTAAAAGATCCCAAAATTCAAAGAGCCAATACTCATCTTTAGAGTAATTTATCTTATCCAATTCACCATTTTCAAGAAACTTTCTCATCTTTTTAATTTTTTTATAGAAATCTCTCTTTATATAGTTTTTATAGAAAAAGTGTATAACAAAATTTAAAATAAGAAAGAAGAGTATCTGTACAAGTAAAAATTCCCTTATTTGTAAAAGCTCCTTACTATAATCACTTGCTGTTCTTAAAATATATTTTTCTCCAGCACTATCTTTAACGGGAACAGCATAATAAGCCATAACTGTTTTAAAAGTATCACTATGTCTAATTACAAAGCTTTCATTCTTTTCTAATGCTTCTTGGATCTCCTCACGATATAGGTGATTATCCATCTTTTTCTCTTCCTCTTCAGTTTTTTTAGAGTCAAAAACTACCTTTCCATCTAAATCTACCAGTGTAAATCTTAGCTCATTATTGGAAAAAAGCTCTTGATATTTTGTTCTAGGATTTCCTTCAGCTACTAATTTAACAAGGATAGAGTCCTCTTTTAAAATCTGTTTAGCACGTTCTTGATATAGATTAGATAGTATTTTTGAGTTTATTCCAACAAATATTCCTTCAAGTATTAAGATCAGTATAAGTATGATTATCTCTTTTCTTCTAATTTGTACCCCACTCCTTTTATAGTTTTTATATGTTCGCTAATATCAGGAAGTTTATCTCTCAATTTTGAGATATAAACATCCACAGTTCTATCTCCAGTGTAGTAACTACTGTTCCACACTTTATCTAAGATTTTCTCTCTAGTAATAACTAGATTTTTATTTTGAACAAGAAGAAGTAATAGATCATACTCCTTTTTAGAAAGTTCTATCTCCTCTTTTTTATAAAGTACTCTATGTTTTTCATCCTCTATTTCAAGATCAAAGAATGAGTAGTTCTTATTTATGTTTTTCTCCTTTTTTTCCTCTTTGAAAAATCTTTTTATTCTTAAAACAAGTTCTCTAGGATCAAAAGGTTTTTTCATATAGTCATCTGCACCGATCTCTAATCCCTCTAAAACATCTTCTATCTCTGTTTTTGCTGTAAGCATAATAATAATTGGATTTCCATACTCAGATGAGATTCCTTTAACTATTTTTGTGAAATTTTTTCCATCTAAATTTGGCAACATCAAATCTAAAACAATCAGATCATGTGCTTTCTCTTTTAATAGTTTTAATCCTTCTAAGCCATCATCTGCTGTATCAACCTCATAACCCTCTTTAGTCAAAAAATACATAATTAGTTCCTGTATCTCTTTATCATCTTCTACAACTAGTATTTTCATAGCCCCTCCAAACTAAGCTTATTTTAATTTTCTATTTAAATTATAGAAGAGAGAGTCCAAAAAGTAAACCTTTTTTAACTCTCTCTTTCCTGATAATCTTATTGTTTTTATATAGTTAGGTAAAAGTAAACTTAATTATTTAACTGGAACAAATCCTTCCTCTTTAACAAGTGCTTGTCCTTTATCTGAAAGAGCATAATCAACTAATTTGTTGATATCTTCATTTGCGTTTTTATCAACATACCAGTAAACTTCCCTAGCTATTGGATAAGCTTTACTAGCTACATTTTCAACAGTAGCTTCTACACCATCAACTTTTATAGCTTCAACAGAGTCATCCATGTATCCCATTCCAATGTATCCAATGGCATATTTATTAGCTTTAACCTCTTGTTTAATAGCTTCGTTTGATGGCATATATAGAGTTTTTGGTCCATATTCTAAATCTTTTTTAGTGTTATTTTCTCTAATTACATGCTCTTTAAAAAACTCATGAGTTCCTGAAGATGAATCTCTAGAAAGAACTACTATTGTAGCATCTTCTCCACCTAATTCCTTCCAGTTAGTGATCTCTCCTCTAAATATTTTTCCTAAAGTAATATCATCTAAATCTTTTATTGGATTTGCGTGATTTGCAATTATAGTAATTCCATCAAATCCAAGAACAACTTCTCTTACGTCTAATCCTTTTGTTTTTGCTAATTCAATCTCTTTTGTCTTTATATTTCTTGAAGCCATAGCTATATCAGTAGTTCCATTAATAAGAGATGATATTCCTACTCCTGATCCTCCACCAGTAACAGCTATTCTTGCTTTTCTATTCTCTTTCATATAGTTTTCAGCAATTGATTGAGATACATTTAATATAGTATCAGATCCTTTAGCTTGAATAATTCTTGATCTAGCTTCAGCTGTAGTAGCACTTACTAATAAACCTCCAACTACTAAAATTCCTAATAAACCTTTCTTAAAAACGTTCATTAACTATCCCTCCAAATTTTTTATTTTTAAATTTAATTTATCTTCCTATTCATGTTTACACAACAAATATATACCCTCTGTGTTAAATTAGTATTAACCCAATGTAAAAATAGTGTAAATTTTTTTTTACACTATTTTTACATTAAATTAATATTACTTTTACATATACAATGTAAAATTTAACTCGGATAAAATTAAGGAAGTAATTAAAGTTTTTATTTTATAGGAGGTTTCTATGCAAAGCATTAGAAAAATTAAGGATAGTGGGATGAAACACCTACTTTTTGGAATAGGAGTTTCTAACATAATAATTATATTTTTAATATTTCTATTTATAGTCTTAAATGGGGTAAAGTTTTTTGATACATATGCAATTTCAGATTTTTTGTTTGGGAAAAAATGGATATCTCTATCTGAAATATATGGACTGTTACCTTTGTTAGTAGGATCTTTTTGGGTAGTTTTAGTAGCTCTTTTAATAGCAGTACCAATGGGGATATTAACAGCTATATATATAGCTGAGTATGCACCACCTAGACTGAAAACAGTTCTAAAAGTAATCATTGAAACAATGTCAGCTATTCCTTCAGTAGTTTTAGGATTTATAGGTCTTTATGTTCTATCAGGACCTGTAAAAGAACTGTTTGGTTTAACAACAGGATTAACAGCTTTAACAGGGGGAATAATGTTGGCTTTTATGGCTATTCCAACTATAGTAAGTATAGCAGATGACTCTTTAGAAGCATTAGATAAATCTTATAAGGAAGCTTCTCTTGCTCTAGGGGCTAATCACTTAGAAACAATATTCAATGTTCTTTTACCAGCAGCTTTTCCAGGGATATTTGCAGGAATTATGCTGGGGTTTGGAAGAATAATTGGAGAAACTTTAACAGTATTGATGATAACAGGAAACTCTCCTATATTAGCAACATCACCACTTTCAGCTGTAAGAACGCTAACTGCTACAATAGCTGCAGAGATGGGGGAGGTAGTTCAAGGAAGTACTCACTACTATGCGTTATTTGCAATAGGTATAGTTCTATTTTTAATAAGTTTCTTAACTAACTGTATTGCTGATAGATTTATTAGAAAAGCTAGAGAAATGTAAAAAGGAGAAAGAGATGTTTATATTAAAGAAATCGAAAGCTAAAGTGTTGGAAAGTATAATTAAAATTGTATGTTTACTCTCTATAGTTCCTGTATTTTTAATAATAGGTTATATATTATATACAGGTATTCCAGCTATGTCATGGGAGTTTTTAACTGAGATGCCAACTGATGGAATGAGAGCTGGGGGAATATTTCCAGCAATTGTTGGAACTCTATGGTTAACTTTAGGAACAATTATAGTGGCGGTTCCTTTTGGTATCTTGACAGGAGTATATTTAGTGGAGTATGCTAAAGATAATTTATTAACAAGAGTTATAAATTTAACAATAATAAATTTAGCAGGTATTCCAAGTATCATATATGGTCTTTTTGGTATGGCATTATTTGTGATCTATTTGAAATTAGATGTATCAATATTATCAGGATCATTAACTTTAGGAATTATGTGTTTACCAGTTATAATTACTGCTACTAGAGAATCACTACTTGCTATTCCAAAGCATCTAAGAGAAGCTTCTTTAGCTCTTGGAGCGACAAAATGGGAAACTATAACAAAGGTAATTTTACCTGCAGCAATGCCTGGAATTTTAACAGGGGTTATATTAAGTATATCTAGAGCAGCTGGAGAAACTGCCCCAATAATGTTTACAGCAGTAGCTTTCTATCTACCATTTTTACCAATCTCTTACTGGGATCAGGTAATGGCACTACCATATCACTTATATGTAATATCTACACAGGTTCCTAATATGCCAGCAGCTTATATGAGTGGAACACTATTTGTACTAGTATTTATAACTTTAAGTTTCAACTTAATTGGAGCTTTTATAAGACAAAGATTTAGTTCACATAAATAATAACTTAGTAATTTAAGAATGTAATGTTTAACAAATTGGGAGGAAAAATGAGTTCTAATGATACAAGAATATTAGTAAAGGATTTTAACTTTTACTATGGAGATTTTAAAGCATTAAAAGATATCAATATGGAGATTAAAAAGAATAAGGTAACAGCTTTAATAGGACCTTCAGGATGTGGAAAATCTACATTCTTAAGATCTATTAATAGAATGAATGACCTTATTCCCAATGTTAAATATGAGGGAAATATCATATTTGATGGAAAGAATATTTTTGATAAGGATTATGATATTGTAGAGTTAAGAAAAAAAATTGGAATGGTTTTCCAAAAACCAAACCCATTTCCAAAAAGTATATATGAAAACCTTGTTTATGCTCCAAAATTACACGGAGAAAAGGATAAAGATAAGTTAGATGAGATTGTAGAAAGCTCTTTAAAGTCTGTTGCACTTTGGGATGAAGTGAAGGATAAGTTACATAAATCTTCATTGGGACTTTCAGGAGGACAACAACAGAGATTATGTATAGCAAGAGCTATATCAATTAGACCTGAGATATTATTAATGGACGAGCCTACATCAGCACTGGATCCTATCTCAACTTCAAAAATAGAGGAACTTATTAGACAGCTTGAAAAGGAATACAGTATCATAATTGTAACTCACAATATGCAACAAGCTTCTAGAATATCTGAATATACTGGATTTTTCTATCAAGGTGTCCTTGAAGAGTTTGATAAAACAGAACTGATATTTACTACACCACATAAGAAAAAGACAGAAGACTATATTACAGGAAAATTTGGATAGGAGGAAATTATGAGAAACCAAAGTGAAAGTATTGAAGGTTTAAAACAACACTATTTAGAATTATTAAAAAATCTAAATAGAATGTTAGATATCAACTTAGAAATGCTAGAGGAAGGAAGATTCGATAAGAGTCTTTATGGAGAGGGGTTGATTGTAGAAGATACAATAAATAACTTTGAAGTAAAGATAAAAGAGGATTCTATCTTTACTATTGCTAGATTCCAACCAGCTGCTGGAAATTTAAGACTTCTTATTATGCTGATAAATAGTGCTAGACTTATTGAGAGAATGGGAGATATTTTAAAATCAAACTTGCAAATTGTAAAAAATCTTGAAAAAGATTCTCCAGAGATGTTAGTTCATTTAAAAAATATCATATATCCTATAGCAATAAGAACAAAATCTACTTATGAAAGCTATATTAATGCTTTTATAAAAAATGATGAAAAAACTCTTTTCTCTCTTTTAACTATGGATGAAGAGATAGATGAGTTAACTCAAAAGGATATAATAGAGATAACTGAACTTATGAAAAAAGATATTAAAAATGTTCAGGGGGGAACTTCATTAATTCTTCTTTGTAAAAAATTAGAGAGATTTGCTGATCATATTCTTCACTTGGTATTTGATTTAATATATATCTTAAAAGGAGAGAATATGAGAAAAATTGAGTTATTAGAGGAGAAAAAACTTTAAAAAAAGTTTGACTTTTCTTTCTCAATATGGTATATATATTTCAAATAGATATATTAAGAGGAGGAGAAAGATGTTACTAAGGTCATCAAAGTTAAGGAAATTTAATATAGAATTGAATACCTTATCTTTTATTATGCCTAGTAATATTGCACTCTAACCTATAGGATTTTCTATTGGTATTATTTTTGTATATTAGAAATTTGAGTCAATACACTTTTAGGTGTATTGACTTTTTTATTTTACAAGGGGAGGAAAAAATGGAACAATTAAAAGAAAAACTTTCAACAATATTTGATAATTATCTTGAGGAATTTAAAGAGGCTAATGAATTTATATACAATAATCCAGAACTGGGAAATCAAGAGTTTAAAGCTTGTGAAACTCTTACAAATATGCTAAAGAAACATGGGTTTGAAACAACTACAAATTATGTAGGAATACCTACTGCCTTTATAGGAAAATATAAAAGTGGAAATGGAGGACCTAAGGTAGCTATACTTGCTGAATATGATGCTCTTCCAGGAATAGGGCATGGATGTGGACACAATATATTTGGAGTTACAAGTGTAGCAACGGGAATACTATTAAAAGAGGTTATGGGAGATATAGCTGGAGAGATTTTAGTTATTGGAACTCCTGCTGAGGAAACTTGTGGAGCTAAAGTGGATATGGCTAAGGCTGGAGTTTTTAATGATATAGATATAGCTATGGCAGTTCATCCTACTGGAGAGGGACATGTAAAAAGTGGAAAATCTCAAGCAATGGAAGCTATACAGTTTACTTTTAAAGGTAAAACAGCTCACGCAGCTGGGGCTCCTTATGAGGGAATAAATGCTTTAGATGGAGTACTTATGTTATTTAACTCTATCAATGCTTTAAGACAACAAACACGTGAAACTGCTAGAATACATGGGATTATAAGTAATGGTGGAAAAGCAGCTAATATTATTCCAGATTTAGCTGTAGCTAATTTCTATGTGAGAGCTCAAACTCTTTCTTACTTAAGTGAATTAGTAGAAAAAGTTAAAAATTGTGCTAGAGGAGCAGCTCTTGCTACAGGTACTACTTTAGAGATAGAAAACTATGAAACTAGTTTTGCTAATTTAGTTACAAATGAGAAATTATCTCAAACTTATGAGAAAAATTTAAAACTTCAAGGGGTGGAAAAAATTCTTGTGGAAGATGATGCAGGATCAACAGATATGGGTGATGTAAGCCATTGTTGTCCAACTATTCATCCATACTTCCCATTGACAACAGAACACCTTGTAGGACATAGTGTAGAGTTTGCTTGTGCAACAATACAACCTGAAGCATATAAGGGAATGAAAGAGGCAACTATAGCCATGGCTCTTACAGCTATAGATATATTTACTAATCCTCAACTTCTTCAAGAGATTAAAGAGGAGTTTAAAAATAGTCAAAAATAGTTACTAATAAAAATTAAAAAATATATAAGAGTAGATTCAATTTAATAATGTATCTTAATAAAAAAGTCTGATTGTTTTCA
>DXSD01000080.1 GCA_019410665.1 Fusobacterium sp. | reverse complement strand
AAATTTAGTTTTTTAAGTTATAATAAACGATTTTTTTTTATTAAAATAGCAAATTTGACAAAAATATAACTTATGTTTTATATTAAGGACATAAAGAAAAAATATAAAACAAAATATATTGGAGGTTAGATATGTTAGATAAAAAATTTATTAAAATGAATCTTACTGGTAAAACTAAAGATGAGATTCTTAATGAAATGGTAGATGTCCTTGATAAAGGCGGAGTTCTAAATAATAAAGAAGAATATTTAAAAGTAGTTAGAGAGAGAGAAGCTACTTCATCTACTGGATTAGAAGAGGGAATAGCTATCCCTCATGGAAAAACTAGAGCTGTTAAAAAAGCTACTGTTGCTTTTGGTAAATCTAAAGAGGGGGTAGATTTTAATTCACTAGATGGTGAAAAATCAAGATTATTCTTTATGATAGCAGCTCCTGAAGGAACAACAGATGCCCATATAGAGATGTTATCAAAAATTACTAACAAGTTATTAAATGATGAATTTAAAGAGAAACTAGAAAGAGCTGAAACTGCTGAAGAAATTATAGCTTTATTCAATAAAGAAAATAAAAAAGCTAATACTACAATCAAAAAAGAAGGATTTATTGTAGCTGTTACAGCTTGTCCTGTAGGAATAGCTCATACTTACATGGCTGCAGATTCTCTAATTAATAAAGCAAATGAGTTAGGAGTAAATATAAAAGTTGAAACTAATGGAAGTGTTGGAGTTAAAAATCAATTAACTGCTGATGAAATAGAGAAAGCTACTGGAGTAATTGTTGCAGCTGATAAAACTATAGAAATGGATAGATTTGCTGGAAAAAAAGTTATACAAGTTCCTGTAAAAGAAGCAATTAGAATTCCTCAAGAACTTATTGAAAAAACATTAAAAGGTGAAGGAGAAATATATCAAAGTTCAAATAATAAAACTACTAAAGATTTTAGTAAAAAAGAAAAAACAGGTTTATATAAACATCTGATGAATGGTGTATCTAATATGCTTCCTCTTGTTGTTTGTGGTGGAGTTTTAATAGCTTTAGCTATAGCTTTATCTGGAATTAAAGCTGGTGCTGGTGCAGATGTTACAAATCCATTTTTAAAAGCCATGTTAGATTTAGGAGCTACAGCTTTTGGACTTATGATTCCAGTTTTATCTGGATATATTGCTATGAGTATTGCTGATAGACCAGGACTTGCTCCAGGATTAGTTGGAGGAGCTTTAGCAAACAGTGCTGGAGCTGGTTTCTTAGGTGGAATGGTAGCAGGATTTGCTGCTGGATATATTGCTAAATGGGTTAAAAACTGGAATGTACCAGATGGATTAAGACCCATTATGCCTATATTTGTTATTCCTTTAGTTTCTACTGGATTAGTTGGAGTTTTAATGTTCTTTATAAGTTCTCCTATCTCTGGATTTATGAACAGTTTAACTAATATATTAAAAGGTATGGAAGCTGGGTCTGTTTTCTTAGCTCTTATTCTAGGACTTATGATCTCTTTTGATATGGGTGGACCTATTAACAAAGTTGCCTTCTTATTTGGTTCAGCTATGATAACTCAAGGAGTTCCTGAAGTAATGGGACCTATTGCTGTAGCTATATGTGTACCTCCTATTGGAATGGGACTTGCAACTTTAATTGGTCCTAAAAACTTTGAAACTACAGAAAAAGAAGCAGGTAAAGCTGCACTTGCTATGGGGTTAATTGGAATTACTGAAGGTGCTATTCCTTTTGCTGCTGCTGATCCACTTAGAGTTATTCCTTCTATTATGACAGGAAGTGCAGTTGGAGCTGTTATAGCAGCTATTGGTAAAGTAACTGATCATGCTCCTCATGGCGGTCCTATTGTTTTACCTGTAGTAGATAATAAATTAATGTTTATATTAGCAATAATAGTTGGTTCTTTAGTTGCTGCTATCATGGTTAATATTCTTAAAAAAATTAAAAAATAGCTATTAAATTGAAAAAATATAACTCCCATGATATTATATTACTAATTAACTAACGTATACAGTAATACTAATAAAATGGGAGGTTTTTTATGAGAAAGATTTTAATAAAAAGTATTATTCAAGCTATTCCTGCTGTTATAATAGGTGGAATAATGTCTATTATATCTTTATACACCCAAATAAATTTTTTCAAAATTATTAGTGATTATAGTTTTCTAATTGTTCCAGCTATTTTAGCTAGCTTTATAGCTAAAGAAAAATGTGGAAGTGTTGGTTTTATTCCAGCTTTTATTTTAGGAAGTCTTTCTCAATATATTCATTTAGGATTAATTGGGGGTATAATTTCTGGAATTTTTATAGGTTATTTTATTGAACTTTTAAAAAAAATAAAAGTTCCTATTGAATTTACTTCCTTAATGTATCTTATATTTATTCCTATTGCCTCTACATTAGTTGGTAGTATTCTTATTTTCTATATATTAGAAGTTCCAATTAGCTCTCTTATTTCACATACTAATTATTATTTAAATAGTTTAGATAATAAAAATATTATCTTTTTAATATTTTTATTAGGTGGAATGATTGGGGCTGATTTAGGAGGTCCTATTAATAAAATAGCCTATATTTATGGGGTTAATACTCTTGCTTATGAAAGATATGATATTATGGGACCTATTGCAGTAGCTATATGTATTCCTCCTCTTTCTCTTGGATTAGCTCAATTCTTTTTAAAAAATAGATTTTCAAAAATGGAGAGAGATGCTGGAGTTTTAGCCATATTTTTAGGTATTTTAGGAATAACTGAAGGAGCTTTAGTATATCTTACAAAAGATATTAAAATACTTCCTATTACTGTTATCAGCTCTGCTATTGGAGCTTGTTCAGCTGCTATATTACATGTAACTTCTAAGGCTCCCCATGGTGGATTAATAGTTTTATCTCTTGTTAACAATAAATTAGGATTTATAATTTCAATTTTTATCGGAATCTTATCTGCATTGTTTTTACTTTATTTTTTAAAGCCTAAAATAAAAGAGTGAGGAATCAATTGATTCTTCACTCTCTTTTATTATAATTTTAAATTCTTTATCTTATTTTTTTATGTTCTTTCAGCAATCATAACAGAAGCAAAAATCAATATTCCTCCAAGAACCATTTTTAAAGTGAATGGATCCCCTAAAAATAAAACAGAAGTTATTGCTCCAAAAAGTATCTCAGTTGATAAAATCAAAGATGTTGTTGAAGCAGGGACATAAGTTTGAGCTGCTGTTTGAACTAAATAAGCTATTAAAGTATTACAAACAACTAAAAATCCAATAGCTAATATTTGAGTTATATTTAATCTTGTTGTAAATATTGAAAAATTTTCAAATATAACATTTAATAATAAAGTTAAAATCCCTGCACTAAGCATCTGATAAGTATTTACTGTTATAGGATTTTTATCACTTATATTTGCACCTATTAAAGACATTTGAAGAGCAAAGAATATTGCACAGATAAAAGTTAAAAAATCTCCATAGTTAATACTAAAATCCCCTTCTAAAGAGAGTAATCCTATTCCAGAAAGACAGATAACTGTAGCTAAATATATTGAAAGTTTTGGTTTTTCTTTAGTTAAAAACCATGAAATAAATGGTACCATAACCACATAAGCTCCAGTTATAAAAGCATTTTTTGAAGAGGTTGTATAAACTAATCCCACTGTCTGTAAAGAAAAGGCTAACCCTAGCACAATCCCTGTTCCTAATCCCAATCTTTTTTCCTCTTTACTTATTGCGACCCCTTTTACCTTTAAAAAAATAAAGAGAACTAAAGCTGTCACTAGAAACCTAATTGACATCAAAGCATTTGGAGCGATCCCACTATCTAGAGCTATTTTTGTTACTGGGAACCCACTTCCCCATGAAATAGCTACTAGGATCAGTCCAATTTTAAATAGTGTTTTTTTCTCCATATTAGCACCACCCTACACTAAATATTCCACTAATTATAGGATACCTTATTATTTAAATTTTAGCAATAAAAAAACTGTATCCTTTATCCTTATTTAAGATTTTGGATACAGCTTTCCTTAATTCTAAACTATCTTTTTACCATGGTACTCTTTTGTTGGAACAGCTTTAGATACCTCGTCTAAATTCTCTTTAGTAACTCTACCAGCAACTATGATTATAATATCATCTCCAGCTTCTTTAACCATCTCTCTTAAAATCTCTTGTCCTTCTAAAGCTGTTACTTTAGTTCCAGAAGTAAGTATTCTATTAACTCCTAAGCTAGCTAATTTTTTTACCTCTGCCACTGGATTTTCTAATTCATCTATTGCCTTATGAAATGTTACAGACATAGGTTTTGCAAGTTCTACCATCTCTTTTATAGCTTTATAGTTAATAGTATTATCTCTATTTAATGCTCCTATAACTACTCCCTTTACTCCTAAAGATTTACAAATTTTAATATCCTCTTTCATTATCTCAATCTCATCTTCATTGTAGAAAAAATCTCCCCCTCTAGGTCTTATAATTACAAAAGCTGGAATACTTACTTTTTCTACAACCATTTTTATTGTTCCATAAGATGGTGTAGTTCCTCCCTCTTCAAGATTATCACAAAGTTCAACTCTCTCTGCTCCCAATCTTTCAGCTTCTAAAGCTTCTATATAACTTCCTATACACTTTTCTCTTATCATAAAATTCCTCCTAAATGTAATCACTAAGTCTAAGTACGGCCTTAGCATAAATTTCTATTCCTATTTTTAACATATCTAAATCCATACACTCATCAAAGCTATGAGGATTTCCCTTGAATTCTCTATAATTAGGACCAAAAGCTACAGTATTAGGCATTAATTTAGCATAAGTCCCTCCGCCTAAAGCTGCTGGTTCCTCATCTCTTCCTGTTATCTCTCTATATGTATCTTGTAAAGTTTTTACTAATATTGAATCCTTTGGAAAATATAGTGGTGGATTGTGATTCTCTTTAAAGAAAATCACTCCATTTTCTTGAGCCTTTTCATTTAAAGTTGAATCTAAAATCTTTTCAGTTGTAGAAACAGGGTATCTTATATTAAATTTTACAGAGATAAAATTATCTATTTTTTTAGTGATACCAGCACTAATTGTTAAATCTCCAGTCTCTTCATTTTTACTCTCTATTCCTAAAAGTTTTCCATCTGTTGATTCTCCAATACAATTAGCCATAAACTTAGCAAAATTCTTTAATGAGTCCTCTTCAACTAAAAGTTCATTTAAAAATAGATACATTCCTAATATAGAATTAATACCTCTTTCAGGGGAACTTGCATGAGCTGCTTTTCCATTTACAATAATAACTACTTTTTCCTCTTCCTTTGATACATCAAAAGTACATTTAGATATTTTTTCAACTTTTTGTAAACTTTCTTCTAAATAAGGTAAAATTGAATTTTTTAAAACTACCTTTGCTCTTTCTGGAACTACATTTGATCTTGTCCCAGCTTCTATCTCTAATACTGCTGTTTTATCCCAATCTATCTCTTCTCTAAAAGAAAAAGTATAGATTCCTTTTTCAGAAAATATAACAGGGAATCTTCCATCAGGAGTAAAAGCATATTTTGGAGCCTTCTCATGAGCAAGATAGTATTTCATATCCTCATCTCCACTCTCTTCATTTGTTCCAAAAATTACTCTCACTCTTTTATTAAAATTAGGATTCTCTTCTAAAATTGCCTTTATAGAATATAGTGATGAAACAATAGGTCCTTTGTTGTCAATAGCTCCTCTAGCTACTAACATATTATCTTTTATCTCTCCACCATAAGGATCTACACTCCATTTAGAAATATCTCCCTCTGGGACTACATCTATATGCCCTAAAATAGCTATATAATCTTCTCCCTCTCCTATTTCAGCATACCCTACATAATTATCTAAATTTTTAGTTTTAAACCCTAGTTTTTTAGCTAATTCTAAGGTTTTTTCTAATCCATATTTTAAATTCTCTCCAAAGGGAGCATCTCCTTTTGCTTCCTCTTTTACTGTTTTTATCTTTATTATCTCTATAACATCAGAGATAATTTTTTCAAAATTACTCTCTATATACTCTTTTATCTTCATATTTCACCTCTAAAAAGAAAGAGGCTATTGCAACCTTTGATACAACAACCTCTTTTATTTTTTATACTAACCAATTAATCCAAAAGCAAAGTCTAATACTTTATCTCCTCTCATCATTCCATAGTCTACTGTATTTATTACTTCTACTTTTTTACCTACTGTAGCTGCTATTTTTTCTAACTCAGCCTTTTTATATTTTACTTGAGGGCCTAATAAGAAAACATCATATGTGTTTAAGTTTTCTTCAAATTTTTCAAGTCCTACTGCTTTTATTTCAGCTTCTATTCCCTTTTTCTCAGCTGCTTCCATCATTTTTTTAACCATTAAGCTAGTTGACATTCCAGCTGCACAAAGTAATAGTATTTTTTTCATATTTAACACTCTCCTTAAATAATTACTCTTCAGAAGTTCCTACTTCCTCTTTTTTAGCTGCTTTATCTAAAATTCTTAAGAAAGGTAAATAAATCATAGCACCTATTAAGAGATTTACTATTTGCATTAGTGATCCAGATATATCTCCAACAGTTAAGAAACCACTTATTACTGCAGGTGTTGGCCATGGGAAAGCTATTCCTATTGGTCTTGAAACTAAACCAATTGTCATTGCTATATATTGAGTAGTAACCATTACTAAAGGAACAATATTAAAAGGAATTAACATTATAGGATTTAATATAACTGGTAATCCAAATAATACTGGCTCATTTATATTGAATATTCCTGGAACAGCTCCTATCTCAGCAACTGCTCTTATATGTTTACTCTTTGCAAAGATAATTATTGCAAGTAAAAGTGATAGTGTAGCTCCTGCTCCTCCCATCCATATCATATCAAAGAATTGCTCTGTTATAACATGAGGTAATGGTTGTCCAGCTTGCATAGCAGCTATATTTTCAACTTGGTTTTCTAACCAGAAAGGTCTAACAATTCCATTTACCATTGATCCACTGTTGATTCCTACAGACCATAAAACTGATATAGCTAAAACTGTAAACATAGATCCAATGTATGAAGTTCCTAGTGATTTTAAAGGTGCTGCTAATACCTTATATACAAAGTCATGAATAGTTCCAAAAGATGTATGCTCCATTCCAACTCTTAAAAGTAAAGCAAGAGTTAAAATAACTGCTCCTGGTATTAGAGCTTCAAAAGATCTTATTACTTCAGGTGGAACTCCCTCAGGCATTTTTACTAAGATATTTCTTTGTACGAAAAATCTAAATATCATAGTAGTAGCAATTCCAATAAGCATTGCTATAAACATTCCTTTACTTCCTAACCAATCAAAAGTAATAACATTACCAAATTCAGCTGTTTTTCCTAATGGAGTTAAGATTAAGAAAGAAGCCATTGATAATAATCCCACTGCTATACTATCTAAATCAAACTGTTTAGCTAATTGTTGTGCTACTAAGAAAGAGATATATACAGCTAACATTGAGAAAGTTGCATTTACAGGAATATCAAATATATCTTTCCAATTCTCTCCTAACAATGAAGCCATTCCTCTTTGATAAGCTGGTAAAGGAAATGCTTGTATCATTAAAAATAATGATCCAATCATAAGAAGTGGCATTAGCATTATAAATGCTCTTCTAATTCCATTGATAAATCTGTTTTGCTCAATCCAAGCTGCAACTGGTACTAATTTTTCCTCTAAGATGCTAATTAACTTATTCATTTGTCCTCCCTATTATTATATAATTATTCTATTGGTTTTTGAATACTTTTTTTATACTCTTCCATATACTCTTTAGATACAGCTTCTATTTTTACCTCTCTAGTTCCTTCAATTGGATTTGCTATATACACTTGAGGTTTTTCATCTGAAGTTGCTGCTGCAAAGGTAAATTCAACATTTGTTCCAATTCCCCACTCACCTTTATTATTTAAGGCTATTACAGATATTGCTCCAGCATGTCCTCTTCTTTTCTTTAACTCCTCAGTAAAATCCATTACAGCACCTTGAGCTGCTTCCATAGGACTCTCTCCCTTTTTCATTCTTTGAACTACTTCATATGAAAGACAACCTTTCATTATATCTTCTCCAAGTCCTGTTGCTGCTGCTCCACCAATCTCATTATTTACATAAAAACCAGATCCTGAAACTGGAGAATCTCCAACTCTTCCTCTCTTTTTCATAAATAACCCACTTGTAGAAGTAGCTACTGCCATATCTTCCTCTTTATCAAGAGCTATCATACATACAGTATCATGTCCATCATATGGAGAAAGATTTTTTTCATATATCTCTTTCTTTCTTTTTTCCCAAGTCTTTTTAGCTCTTTCAGTAAGCATATTTTGTCTTACAAAACCATTTTTATGAGCATAAGCTTCTGCTCCTGCACCAACTAAGAAGATATTAAATCTATCCTCACTTAGTTTTCTAGCTATAGATACAGGATTTTTATAATCTCTTATTCCAGCTACTGCTCCTATTGATAAAGTTTTACCATCCATAAAAGCTGCATCTAGTTCAACTTCACAATCTTCATTAGGAAGTCCACCATATCCTACTGATTTATAAAATGGATAATCTTCAACTTGCATAATTGCTTTTTCTACTGCATCTTGACATTTTCCATCATTTTTTAGTATATCTGCTCCTAAACCAACAGCATCTCCTGCCATTCTCCAAGTAGCTATCATACCCCATTCTCTTTTCATAATTTCCTCCTCTTAAATAAAAGGTTATTTATCTAATTTTTTATATAATCCAATCATCTCTTCTATTAATTCTCTAGCTAGTATAGAAGTCATTAAATGGTCTTGAGCATGTACCATAAGTAAATTCATCTCTATTCCATTTCCATCTGCTTCATTACAAATTAACTCTGTTTGCATCTCATGAGCAGCTAAACTTCTCTCTTTAGATTGCTCTAAATACTCTTTAGCTTTCTCATAATTTCCTTCTTTAGCTTCTTTTAAAGCTTCAAAAGCTAAACTTCTTGCTTCACCAGCATTTCCAACAATTGTCATTGCTATCTCTTCAATTGATAAATTCATTTTAACCTCCACAGAAATTTTTTACATTTTTATAATATATTATATCTTATAAAAAGTCAAATCCATCATTTTTTGAACTTTTTTCGTTATATTATTCTCATTATATCAATTAAGATGTTGATTTTTTATAGAATTAATGGTAAACTAATAAGGTATAACGAAATTATTTTATTTTTTTTCGTTT
>DXSD01000008.1 GCA_019410665.1 Fusobacterium sp. | reverse complement strand
TTAGTAAATGCCATTAAGTATATAAAGATTAAATAGACAACAATACTTACTAGAGAGTATTTTAAAGCCTTTTTTTCAATATTATTTAAGGGTATTAGTTCTAAAGAAGTATCCAAATCAAAATCTATTGGATATGCTTTAAAAAGATAAGGTTCTAAAATTTTATCAATAATAAACCATCCAATAAGAGATAATAAAAATGTTGAAGTAAACATAAAATACCAATTTGCAGTAGGTGCAATAGTATAATTTTCTATTATTGAATTAGTTGCTTTTTGGGTAATAGCAGTATTTATAATATCGGTAGGAGTAATTAATAAATTTGCACTAAGTCCTCCTGCCACTCCAGCAAATCCTCCTAGAATACCTCCAATAGGATGTTTCTTTAATGAAAAAAAGATTAGACCCCCTAGCGGGGGAATGATAGCAAAAACTGAACTTCCAGCAATTGAACCCATAACACCAATAAATATAATCACGAAAGAAATATATTTATTGAAATTATTTCTTAAAAAAAGCTTAATTATAGAAGTTACTAAACCCGATTCCTCAGCCAATCCCATTCCTAACATTGTAACTATAACCATACCAAGTGCAGGAAACTCAATAAAGTTTTTAATGATATTTTTGGTAAACCATAAAATTCCATCTTTTGATAATAAAGTTTTAGTATAAATATATTTATCTGTAAATTTATTATATATGACCATATCTTTTGTAAAAAAAGATATGATAGTAGTTATAATAAAAAGATAGATAAAAATATATATAGGATGAGGTAATTTATTTCCTATTTTCTCAATTTTAGAAATACACTTATTAAGCATTTTTTTCTTCCTTAACTATATTGATATTTTTCAATTCAAATAAAGATAATAATATAATAAAAGCCATAATAAACATAGAGTTTCTTGCTCCATTTTTTCTTGCCAAAGCATTTAAATTAGATAATTCTATTTTTTCGGAGTTAGAAATACTAGGTATTAAGTTTTCAAGATATGAATCAAAGTTTTTATCACTTTTAAAATCTAACTCTTTTTGGACTAATATGATATTTTTTGTTTCTGTTGATATAGAAGTATTTTTATCTAAAGCATGTTTAAAGTTTGAAGTCATAGAGAAAATCATAACACTAGCTAACAAGGCAAAACCAATAGATTTTCCAACATTTCTAGAAGTAGCCTGAATACCACTAGATTGTTGAGCATCACGTTTATTGATATTAGATGTTATAATGATTGGAGAAATAGTTAAAACTATTCCTTGGGCAATTCCGGATAATATAAATCCAAACCAAAAAATATTTGAAATACCATTTGTTCTAAAAGCTAAAGCGATAATAATGGTTGATATAAACATTAAACACATTCCAAATATGTATGTTTTTTTGCTAGAATATTTATCACTTAATTTAGGAACTATATTAGGAATAAATAGTAGTGGTAAATTCATTATAACAGTTGCTATTCCTAATTTAGTGGCACTAAAATTTGCTACCAATTGTAAATAAGGATTAACAACTAATCCATATCCACCAAAGCAGAAAAACATAATAAGTATTCCTAAAAGTCCAGCTCTAACTTCTTTTATTTTTATAAAAGCACTAGGAATAAGAGCACTTCCGTTAGATTTTTCTAAATTTCTTTCAAAAGGGATAAAGAAACTTAGAATAATTATTCCTAGTATGATCATAGGTAGTACTGGAGATAATCTAAATATAGTAAATGGAGGATTAACTGGTTTAATAAATCCCCAAGTAGAAATTTTTGACAATCCTATTAAAATTAAAAATAGAAGAATAGGCATTAATATAGAGCCAAAAATATCATTTTTAATTTTCTCTTTAGATTTTTCAATATATGGTAGCTTAAAAGAAAGAATAAACATAATAGCAAAGTAAAAAGCTAATATCAAAAAAACCATTTGAAAACCTAGTTTGTCAATAGCTATTCCAGCAAAAAGTGGAATAAAATTTCCTATACCAATAGCTGTTGATAAAGCACCAAAAGCAAAGATTCTATCTTTTCCCTCATAAATAGCTGGAATCATTCCTAATGCAGAGGGGATTAAAAAACTTCCACCTAACCCCATAAAAGTTCTTCCAATCCAAGTAATAATAGTAATATTACTTGATAAACCTAAAGTCAACTCTCCTAAGATACAAAGAATTAATCCTAATTGCAAATTTCTTTTCCAGCCAATAATAATTCCGATAAAGCCTCCTACAATCATAAAACTACCAGCAACCATTGCATAAATAATATTTGCTAATTGAACATCACTTAGAGAAACTTTCAATGTATTAACAATGCTTAATGTAGAAATACCTAAAACTACATTATCGGTTGTAGTTCCTATTTGTGACATCATTATCAATATAATTGGTAACCATAAAAAATTTTTGTTCCTTTCCATATATTATCCCCCACTTTAAAAATAATTTTAAATTTTTTCTACTTCTTCTCTCATAGGTATAGAGTTTTGAGCTCCTTTTCTAGTAACAGCTATCGAAGAGGCTTTATTAGCAAATATTATGGATTCTGCTATACTTTTTCCTTCAGATAACCCAAGAACAAAAGCCCCATTAAAACAATCTCCAGCAGCAGTTGTGTCAACAGCTTTTACTTTGTTAGCTGGGAAGTGTTGTACAGTATCTTTATTTACTAAAAGAACACCATTCTCTCCAAGGGTAACCATAACATTTTTAACCCCTTTTTCTAAGAATACTCTAGCTCCTTTTTCAACATCTTCAAGAGTTTCCATCTTTTCAAGCTTAGCTAGACGTTGTAACTCTGATTCATTAGGTGTAAAGAAATCTATGTTTTTTAAAATATCATCACAGATTGTTTCTGGAGCTGGAGCAGGGTTAAGTATAACAGTTTTTCCTAACTCTTTTCCTTTTTCTACTGAATATTTAACAGCCTCCATTGGTATTTCTAATTGAAGTAATACGTAATCAGAGTTTTTAAAATTATCTTCCTTAGTTTTTAAATACTCTATATCACAAGAGGTATTAGCACCAGCTACAACTACGATACTATTTTTTCCATTTTCATCTACATAGATAACAGCAGTACCTGTTGGAGCAGTTCCAGATATTTTTAAATTTTTAGTATTTACATTGAATTTACTGAGGTTGGTCTCTTGATTTTTTCCAAAATCATCATTTCCAATACAACCAAGCATCTCCACATTACCACCAAGTTTGCCAATAGTGCAAGCTTGATTAGCACCTTTTCCACCATTACTATATTGCATAGAATTTCCTAATATAGTTTCTCCAATAATAGGCATTTTTTTCATTGAAATAGAGATATCCATATTAAGACTTCCTACAACAAGTATATTTTTACTCATTTTGTCCTCCTTGTTGTAACTAAAATTAAGAAAACATTTTAAGAAAATACTTTCTTAATACATATTTTACTATATTTTTATATTTTGTCAATAATTTTTACAAAAAAACTTTTGTTGACAAAGATGGAAAGTTATAACATAATAGAAATAGAAAATATATGAAAATGGTGAGATAGATGACGATAAAAGAGATAGCTAAGTTAGCTGGAGTATCCATAGCTACAGTTTCAAAAATAGTAAACAATAAAGATGAAGCTATAAATATTAAAACAAGGGAGAAGGTTTTAGAGATAGTGAAGAAATATAACTATACTCCCTATGGACTTGTAAAACAAAATAGTGAGGGACACTCTTTTCTTTTAGCAGTAATTTTTTCTGGAAAAGAGATAGAAAAGAGTATTTTTCAAGGGATAATGGAGATAGCTCAGAATTTAGGTTATACAGTGATGGTTTATCTAAGTGAGAGGAGTGAGGAAAAAGAACTACAACATCTAACCACTATTGTAAAAAATAGAGTAGATGGAGTAATATGGGAAACAGTTTCAGAAAAAAGTATTGAAAATAGAAAGTATTTAGATGAGGGTGGAGTAAAATATCTTTACTTAAACTCTTTGATAGAGGGAGGGTACTCCATAAATTATGATGAGGGAATTTATAGGGCAACTTATGAGTTATTAAAGAGAGGACACAAAGAGATACTTCTTATAGGAGAGAAGATAGAGAGGATAAAGTTTGGATTTAAGAGAGCCTTCTATGATAGAGATATAATTTTTAATGAAGAGTTGCTTGTTGAAACCTTTGAGGAATTAAGAAAAAAGGTAGTAGAGAGAAAGGTAACAGGGATAGTTGTAGATGATATTGAAAAAGCTAGAAAGGTAAGAAAAAATCTTGAGAGTTTAAAGTATAGAATACCAGCAGATATATCCATAATAACACTAGCTGGGGAGAGCGAGAGTAGTTCCATATCTTTCTTGATAAAGGAAGATATAAAGTTGGGGAAAATAATCACTAAGAAGCTGATTTCCCTTTGTGAAAAAAAGGAATTTGACGAGGAATTTAAAGAAAATTTTATTTTAGAAAATGAGAATACATTAAGACATTTGACCTATAATATGGACAGAAAAATAGTTGTAGTGGGAAGTATAAACCTTGATACAACTTTAAATGTAAATGAGTTACCTACAGGAGAAAATACTATAATCATAAAAAATCATACAACTTCTTTAGGAGGAAAAGGTTTAAACCAAACCATTGGGGTAAATAGGATGGGAATACCTGTATCTTTGATTGGAAAAGTAGGAGATGATTTAGAGGGGAGAAGTATTTTTTCTCAACTTATAAATGAGGGACTGGATATAACAGGGGTTGAAAAAGAGGAAAACTATGAAACCGGAAAGGCATATATTCAACTTCAACAAGATGGAAAGAGTACAATAGCAATCTTTGGGGGAGCTAATGAGAGATTACTTCCAGAAGATATTGAAAAACATAGACAACTTTTTGTGGAAAGTAGTTACTGCCTAGTTTCTACTGAGATACCAGAGATAAGTGTAGCTAAAGCTGTGGAGATGGCAAAGGAGTATGGAGCTAAAGTGGTACTAAAACCATCTGCACAAGAAAAAATTGAAGAAAGAGTTTTAAAAAATATTGATATATTTATACTGAATAGAAAGGAAGCTGAAATCCTTTGTGGAAATTTTGAGAATATAGAGGATAAGGGAAGATATTTTTTAAGTAGAGGGGTAAAAAATGTGATAATAACTTTAGGAGAAGAGGGAAGTTATTTTATAAATAATGAGGTAGAGAAGTGGTATCCAGCTATTGATTTTCCTGTGGTGGATACAACAGGTGCATCAGATGCTTTCATTGCTACATTGAGTAGCTATTTGGTAAGAGATTATCCTATAGAAAAGGCTATTGGAATAGCAACTTATTCAGCAGGTTTTTCTGTATTACACCAAGGAAGTATAAGTGGAATGATAGATAGAGATTCTTTAGAAACTTATATTTATAAAAAAGAACCACAACTTTTAAAAAAATAAAATTGTAAAGAAAAAACACTTGACAGTTTTTATAAAATTTTATATAATATGCTGGTGATATAATGGAATTAGATGAGTTTTTAGAGGTATCTACTCTGTTGGATTATTATAGAAACCTGTTAAGTGATAAACAGAAAGAGTATTTGATTAATCATTTTGAAGAGGATTTATCTCTTTCAGAGATAGCAAAAAATAATGGAGTAAGCAGACAGGCTGTATATGATAATATAAAGAGAGGGATAAAACAGCTGAGAGAATATGAAGAGAAACTAGGATTTTATGAGAAAGAAAAAAAGTTACATGGAGAACTTTTAGAATTAAAAGAGAATTTTAAAATTGAAAAACTAGATGAGATAATAGAAAAACTATTTTAGTTGAGGTGAATATGTTAGATAATTTAGGCTCTAGATTTCAGGAGATATTTAAAAAAGTTAGAGGACATGGAAAACTAAGTGAAAGCAATATAAAAGAAGCTCTTAGAGAGGTAAAAATGTCTCTTCTAGAAGCTGACGTTAACTATAAAGTTGTAAAGGATTTCACAAGTAAAATTCAAGAAAAAGCTATTGGTACAGATGTATTAAAAGGAATAAATCCAGGACAGCAGTTTATAAAAATAGTAAATGATGAATTAGTGGAACTTTTAGGTGGAACTAATGCAAGACTTACTAAGGGAGTAAAAAATCCAACTGTACTTATGTTAGCAGGATTGCAAGGAGCAGGAAAGACAACTTTTGCTGCTAAATTAGGAAACTACCTTAAGAAACAAGGAGAAAAAGTTTTAATGGTAGGAGCTGACGTATATAGACCTGCTGCAATAAAACAATTACAAGTTTTAGGAGAACAGACTGGTATAGAGGTTTACTCAGAGTTAGATCATCAAGATGCTGTGGGAATTTGTGAAAGAGGACTTGCCAAAGCTAGAGAACTAGGTTCTACTTATATGATAATAGATACTGCTGGAAGATTACATATAGATGAAAAGTTAATGGACGAGCTAAGAGAGATAAAAAAAGTAGCAAGACCACAAGAGATACTTTTAGTAGTAGATGCTATGATTGGACAAGATGCTGTTAATTTAGCAGAGTCATTTAATAATGTATTAAATATAGATGGAGTTGTACTTACAAAGTTAGATGGAGATACTAGAGGAGGAGCTGCTCTTTCAATAAAAGCAGTTGTAGGAAAGCCTATAAAATTTGTAGGAGTTGGAGAGAAAATTGATGATATAGAGCTTTTCCATCCAGAAAGACTTGTTTCAAGAATATTAGGAATGGGAGATGTTGTATCACTAGTTGAAAAAGCACAAAGTGCAATAGATGAAGAAGATGCAAAGTCACTAGAAGAAAAAATTAGAACTCAAAAATTTGATTTAGATGATTTCTTAAAACAACTACAAAATATTAAAAAACTTGGTTCATTAGGAAGTATTTTAAAAATGATACCAGGTATGGGACAGATTGGAGATTTAGCTCCTGCTGAAAAAGAGATGAAAAAGGTAGAAGCGATAATTCAATCTATGACTAAAGAGGAAAGAAAGAAACCTGAAATATTAAAAGCTAGCAGAAAGCAAAGAATTGCTAAAGGAAGTGGAACAGAGGTAGCAGATGTAAATAGACTTTTAAAGCAATTTGAGCAAATGAAAGCTATGATGAAAATGTTCAGTGGTGGAAAAATGCCTTCATTACCATCGTTTGGTGGATTTAAAGGTGGAAAGGGTGGAAAATTTCCATTCTAAAAATTAATAAATAATTTAAAGATTAAAATATAAATAATAAAAGGAGACGTGAAATTTATGTTAAAATTAAGATTAACTAGATTAGGAGACAAAAAAAGACCTTCTTATAGAGTTGTAGCTATGGAAGCATTATCAAAAAGAGATGGTAAAGCAGTTGCTTACTTAGGAAACTACTTCCCATTAGAGGATTCTAGAGTAGTATTAAAAGAGGAAGAAATTGTAAAATTCTTATTAAATGGAGCTCAACCAACTAGAACTGTAAAATCAATCTTAGTTAAAGCTGGAGTATGGGCAAAATTTGAAGAAGCTAAAAGAAAATAGTTAGTTGAAAAGAGTTCAAGGGCTTTATACTACTGTATAAAGTCCTTTTTTCATTAGACAAGCTAGTAAAGTTTTGATATAATATAAGGAAGTTCATTAATTATAACAAAAAAATAAAGGTGAAATATGGAAAAGATATTTGAACAGGTAGCTAAAGAATTAGGATTTTCTCTAGCCCAAATAACTAATACTATGCAACTTTTAGATGAAGGAGCAACTGTTCCTTTTATAGCTAGATATAGAAAGGAAGCTACTAATAATCTTGATGAAGTAGAGATAGGAAAGATTTTAGAAACAGTTACATATCAAAGAAACTTAGAAAAGAGAAAAGAGGAAGTAATAAGACTTATTGAGGAGCAAGGTAAATTAACTGATGATATAGTTAAATCAATAGCACTTGCAACAAAGCTTCAAGAGGTGGAAGATATATATTTTCCTTATAGAAAAAAGAGAAAAACTAAGGCAGATACAGCAAAAGAAAGGGGATTAGAGCCTCTTGCTAATTATATGTTAGAAGCATCTTCTAATGAAGCTGTAGTAGAAAAGGCAAAGGAATTTTTAAATGAAGAAGTACCTAGTATAGAAGAAGCAATAGAGGGAGCTATGCTTATACTAGCTCAAAATATCTCTGAAACTCCAATATATAGAGAGAAAATAAGAGAGATAATGCTAACTAAGGGAATAATCACTACTAAAGAGAGTAAAAAAGCAAAAGAGCTAGATACTAAAAAGGTTTATTCAGATTATTATCAATATAGTGAGCCTATATCTAAGATGCCTTCACATAGAATTTTAGCTGTGAATAGAGGAGAGAGTGAAGAGATACTATCTGTTTCAATAAATTTTGAGGACGAAACAAGAGTGAGAGTGGAAAGAGTTATTCTTAAAGATTTTAAAAATCCAAATCTTCAAGAAACTTATCAGAAAATAGTAGTAGATGCACTAGATAGATTAATACTTCCATCTATTGAGAGAGAGGTAAGAAATATACTTACAGATAAAGCTGAAGAGGAAGCTATAAAAGTATTTAAAGAGAATTTAAAAAATCTTTTAATGCAGGCACCTTTAAAAGAGAAGAATATATTGGCACTTGACCCAGGTTATAGAACAGGATGTAAGGTAGCAGTAATAGATAAAAATGGTTTCTATATAGAAAATGATGTATTTTATTTAGTGGCAGAGATGCACAGTCCAAAACAATTGGAAAGTGCAGAGAAAAAGATAGTTGACTATGTTAAAAAGTATGAGATAGATATAATTGTTATAGGAAATGGTACTGCTTCTAGAGAAACAGAGAGTTTTGTAGTAGATGTAATTAGAAAACATAACTTAAAAGCAAAATATCTTATAGCAAATGAAGCTGGAGCTTCAATATATTCTGCTTCAAAAATTGCTGCTGAAGAGTTCCCAGATCTAGATGTAACAGTGAGAGGAGCTATTTCAATAGGTAGAAGGGTACAAGATCCGCTAGCAGAGTTAGTAAAAATAGATCCTAAATCAATAGGAGTAGGAATGTATCAACATGATGTAAATCAAGGTAGACTTGACGAGTCATTAGATGCTGTTATTACCTATGTAGTAAATAGTGTTGGTGCAAACTTAAATACAGCCTCTTGGGCACTACTTTCTCATATTTCTGGAATAAAGAAAAATATAGCTAAGAATATAGTTGATTATAGAAAAGAGAATGGAAATTTTAAAAATAGAAAAGAGCTTTTAAAAGTTAAAGGAATAGGAGCAAAGGCTTATGAGCAAATGGCTGGATTCCTTGTAATAGTAGATGGAGAAAATGTATTAGATAATACAATTATCCATCCAGAGTCTTATCATATAGCTACAGCTTTATTAGCTGAGGCAGGAGTTAGTGTAGAAGATTATGGAAAAGACTTAGATGCAGCTAGAGAGAAATTAAAAGGCTTTAATTATAGTAAGTTTGCTAAGGACAATGAGTATGGAGTAGAAACTGTAAAGGATATCTATGAAGCTCTAATTAGAGATAGAAGAGATCCAAGAGATAGTTTTGAAAAACCACTTTTAAAGTCAGATATTTTAAAAATAGAAAATTTACAACCAGGAATGGAGATAGAGGGAACCGTTAGAAATGTTGTAAAATTTGGAGCTTTTATTGATATTGGATTAAAAAATGATGCTCTTTTACATATTTCTGAAATTTCAAATAAATTTATAGATGATCCGAGTAAGGTTTTATCAGTTGGACAGATTATAAAGGTAAGAATTAAAGATATTGATAAAGAAAGAGAGAGAGTAGGATTAACTAAAAAGGAGAAATAATTCCATGAAAGTAAGTAAGAATTCTCTTTTATTTAGAATGGTATTTTATAATGATATTGCAATAGTGATGGTTTCTATCACTATTGCTCTATTTTTAACTTTTACTGCATTTCAAAATATAGAATCTAAAGTCATAGAGTCTACTAGAGATAAGATAGCTCTTATTGGTAGGAGTTACAGTGGTGAGATATTAAAAGCTAAAGATGATCTTAACCAGATAATGAGAAATACAACCATTTTTGAAAATCAATATTTTGATAGGAATCTTACATATACACAGCAGGTTTTAAATTTAAAATCTCGATTATTAAGAAGAAATTTTAATATGTATAAAGATTCCAATCTCTCAATTGTAGATGAAGAGGGAATTATTCTTGGAGAGAGTAATGACAATAAAAGTAGAACGATAATTGATCAAGCTGGATTTAAAGAGAATGTGTCTAAAGGAGATGCAGATATTAAAACTACTTATTTCTTTAGGGCAGAGAAACAGATATATTCTAGAACAATAATGAAATATGAAGTTGAAAATAGAAGGAATCTTTATCTAGTATTGACATTACCAACAAGTAATGAAATTTTAAAAAATTTAGAATATGTAACTAGTTTAACAGAAAATGATAGTGTTCTCCTTGTAGTAGATGGAAATTACAGCTCTAGTAAATTTAAGGTTGATACTGAAACAAAGTTAGTAAAAAGAAGAGAGATAACTAAAAGATTAGGAAAGAACTATAGTTATATTTATAAAAAGAAAGATATTAATAATGAGCTTTATTATATAGGTTTAAATGATCTCTATGATTATAGAAATGAATATATAGGGAGCATAGGAGTAGCAATATATTATGAACCAATAGAACAGATGAAAAGAGTAGTTTCAATCTCTGTTATTGCAATAATTTTAGTTTTTGTAGCAGTAAGTACAACTGTTTCAGCTAAAATTTTTGGAAAACTATTGGAACCGCTATCTAGAATTGTAGATGCTGCAGAAGAGGTAAGTAAAGGAAATTATAGGATTTTTGTAAAGCCTGAAGGGGTAGATGAGATGAGGACCCTTTCTAAAAGTTTTAACAAAATGGCTGAAGATATAAGAAACAATGAGGAACAAGCTAAAAGTAAGAATAAAAAACTTTTAGGAACTTTAAAAAGAATTGACTCAATTGAAAAAATATTGATGAATATTCAAATTGAAAATGATATAACTTTAACTGTAAAAGATATAATGTTAGCTTTCACTTCAGAAGTAGGCTTAGGTTATAGTAGAGCTATGTATTTTAGATACAGTAGAGAGATAGACAAATTAGTAGGGGAATTTGCTGTAGTAAACACTAAAGTAAAGAGAGAAATCCTAAATGGTGTTGAGAGTACAGGAGGCTTTAAATTTCAAATTGAGGAACTAAATAAATTGGTAAAACTTATTAAAATACCATTTAAAAATGAAAATTTAATAGGAAAGGCTTTAATTGAAAGAAGAATTGTCTCTGAAAATGATAAAGGTTATAAGTATAATTTAGGAAATGAACTTTTTAAAAGTTTTGGAGTAGATAAATTTTTGATTATGCCTATATATAGTGAAAAAAGAAATTATGGATGTATAGTTGTAGACTATTTTGGTAAAGAGAATAACATAACTCAAGAGGAGATAGAACTTTTAACTTTACTTTCTTTAAATATTTCAATCAGAATAAAGAATAGAACTATAGAAGAGGAGAAAATAGATTTAGAAAGGGCTGCTACAATAGGAAAGTTAGTAGATAGATTTTTTAAAAGCAGGGAGATTTCCTTTGAAAAGATGCTTGATTTTATGGAAAAGATGGATGCCTATGATTCAAATAATAGTTTTTTAAAAATTCAGATACAAGAGATGAAAAATGAAATAGTAAAGCTTAAAAGAGAGAAAGAGATTTTAAATGAGTATGTAAATGTCAAAAAAAATGAACCTTTGGAGATTTTTAATATTGAAGAGATTATCTCTGAAATAATAAATGAAATAGAGCCTAAGTTAGAAAAGGTAGGAGTTAATATATCTACATTTATAAACTATAATGGAAAAATTGTAGGAAATAGGTCTAGACTAAAAAGAGCTTTATATGAGATAATAAAAAATGCTAAAGAGTCTTTTGATAAAATAAATGATGATAATAAAAAAATAAATATTATAGTGACAAAAGAGAAAAATGTAGATAAAATAAGAATAAATATTGTTGATAATGGTATTGGAATGACACAGGAGCAATTAGAAAATGTATTTGAACCTTTTGTAGGTTATAATGAAAATGCTCCAGGACTTGGGCTTTCAATTGTATCAAGAATAATAAAAGATCATCATGGGGTAATAAAAATTTTATCTCAAGTGGATGAAGGTACGAATGTAAAAATAACTTTAAATATATATAAGGAGGAGATTTTATAATGAGTGAAAAGGATTACGGAGCTACGCTAAACCTTCCGAAGACAAGTTTTCAAATGAAAGCAAATCTTCCAAATAAGGAACCAAAAATCATTCAAAAATGGGAAGAAAACAAAATTTATGAGAAAGGATTAACTAAGGGGACAAAATCATTTATATTACATGATGGACCACCTTATGCAAATGGAGATATCCATATAGGACATGCTTTAAATAAAATATTAAAAGATATAATTTTAAAATATAAAAGACTTAGAGGATACAATGCACCATATATTCCAGGTTGGGATACACATGGATTACCTATCGAATTAAAAGTAACAGAAAAGTTAGGAGAAAAAGCAAAGGAGATGTCTCCATTAGAGATAAGAAAACTTTGTACTGAGTACGCTCTTAAATGGGTAGGAATTCAAAGAGAAGGATTTAAAAGATTAGGAGTATTAGGAGATTGGGAAAATCCTTATTTAACTTTAAAACCAGAATATGAAGCAAAACAATTAGAAGTATTTGGAGAACTTTATGAAAATGGATATATTTTTAAAGGATTAAAACCAATTTATTGGTCTCCAGTTACAGAAACAGCTCTAGCAGAAGCTGAAATAGAGTATAAAAATGTAACTTCTCCATCTATCTATGTAAAAATGGAAGCTAATGCTGACTTATTAGAAAGATTAGGACTTACAGAACAAACTTGGGTAGTAATTTGGACAACAACTCCTTGGACATTACCAGCAAATATGGCTATATCATTAAATCCTAACTTCGAATATGGAGTATATAAAACAGAAAAAGGAAATCTAATTTTAGCTAAGGATTTAGCAGAGAAAGCTTTTGCTGAGATGGAAATAGCTGAATATGAATTAGTAAAAGAGTTTATAGGAAGTGACTTAGAAAGAGCAACTTATAAACATCCATTCTTAGAAAGAACAGGTATGATAATATTAGGAACACACGTTACTGCTGATGCAGGAACAGGTTGTGTACACACAGCTCCTGGACATGGACAAGATGACTATGTTGTAGGAACAAGATATGGAATAGAAGTAATCTCTCCTATCAACAACAAAGGAGTTCTTACTGAAGAGGCTGGGCAATTTGCTGGATTATTCTATTTAAAAGCAAATAAAGAGATAGTAGCTCACTTAACAGAGACAGGACATCTATTAAAATTAAAAAATATAGAACACTCTTATCCACATGACTGGAGATCTAAAACTCCTGTAATCTTCAGAGCAACTGAACAATGGTTCGTAAAAGCTGAAGGTTCAGATTTAAGAGAAAGAGCACTAAAAGCTCTTGATGATGTAGAGTTTGTACCAGCTTGGGGAAGAAATAGAATAGGTTCTATGCTAGAAACAAGACCTGACTGGTGTATCTCAAGACAAAGAGTATGGGGAGTACCAATTCCTGTATTCTATAATGAAGAGACTGGAAAAGAGATTTACAATAAAGAGATTTTAGCAAGAATAGTAGAGATAGTTAAAAAAGAAGGAACAGCAGCTTGGTTAACTCATACAGCTGAAGAGTTAATAGGAGAAGAGTTATTAGAGAAATATAACTTAAAAGGGGTAACTCTAAGAAAAGAAACAAATATTATGGACGTTTGGTTTGACTCTGGGGTATCTCATAGATCAGTATTAGAAACTAGAGGAGAATTATTACATAGACCTGCTGATATGTACTTAGAGGGTTCTGACCAACATAGAGGATGGTTCCAAACATCACTTCTTACTTCAATAGGTTCTACACATGATGCTCCATACAAAAAAATCTTAACTCATGGATTTGTAAATGATGGAGAAGGTAAGAAAATGTCTAAATCAGTAGGGAACGTAGTAGTACCAGCTGATGTTATAAAAGTATATGGAGCAGATATCTTAAGATTATGGTGTGCTTCAGTAGATTACAGAGAGGACGTAAAAATCTCTGATAATATCTTAAAACAAATGGCAGAGGCATACAGAAGAGTAAGAAATACTGCTAGATATATCTTAGGAAATAGCAATGATTTTAATCCTGCAACTGATAAAGTAGCTTATAAAGATTTAATGGAAATTGATAAATGGGCATTAAATAAATTAGAAATCTTAAAGAGAAAAGTTACAGAAAACTATGAAAAATATGAGTTCTATAACTTATTCCAAGATATTCACTACTTTGCTGGTGTGGACATGTCAGCTTTCTATTTAGATATTATAAAAGATAGATTATATACTGAGGGAACAAATTCATTAGATAGAAAATCAGCTCAAACAGTAATGACAGAGATACTATTAACTTTAACTAAGATGATAGCTCCAATCCTTTCATTTACAGCTGAAGAGATTTGGGATACATTACCAGAAGCTCTAAAAGATGAGGAATCAGTACTTTTAACTTCTTGGTATGAAGAAAATGATGAGTATTTAAATCCAGAAGTAGAAACTAAATGGGCAGATATTATAAAAGTAAGAAAAGAAGCTAATAAATCTCTAGAGAAAGCAAGACAAGGAGAGAATAGAATAATAGGAAACTCTCTTGATGCTAAAGTAATGTTATTCTCTAAAAATGCTGATATGCAAAAATTCTTAGTAGAAAATAGAGAAAGATTAGAGTTAGCATTAATTGTTTCAAATGTTGAAATAGTAAATTCTTATGATGAAACATTTGTAGAGGGAGAAGAATTAAAAGAACTATACATAAAAGTTGTACATGCAGAGGGAGAAAAATGTGAAAGATGTTGGAAATATTCAACTGAGGTTGGAGTAGATGCAGAACATCCTACACTTTGTCCAAGATGTGCTTCTGTACTAAAAAATAACTAGGAGAAATTATGATATATATAGTTTTAATCTTGATACTTGTTGGTGCTGACCAACTATCAAAATACCTCATAGATAGCAATATGCTAGAGGGGGAGACACTACCTATAATAAATGATTTTTTTCATCTTACTTATGTTAAAAATAGAGGTATTGCCTTTGGAATGTTTCAAGGAAAACTAGATATAATAAGCATAGCTACAATTATAGCAATTGTAGCTATTGCTTATTACCTGTATAAAGAGAGAAATAAATTATCTATGGTAGAAAAGATGGGATTTATTTATATCTTAGCAGGAGCCATTGGAAATATGATAGATAGAGCCTTTAGAGGATTTGTAGTAGATATGGTAGACTTTAGAGGTATCTGGAGCTATGTATTTAATCTAGCTGATGTCTGGATAAATATAGGAGTAGCATTTGTACTACTAGATCAATTAATTCTTAGAAAGAAGAGAGAAACCGAGGAGGATAAGAAATGACATTTCAAGAGATAATTTTTGCTCTTCAAAAATATTGGAGTTCAAAAGGGTGTGTATTAGGAAACCCTTATGATATTGAGAAGGGAGCTGGAACATTTAACCCAAATACATTCCTTATGTCATTAGGACCTGAGCCATGGAGTGTAGCATATGTTGAACCATCAAGAAGACCTAAAGATGGAAGATATGGAGAAAACCCAAATAGAGTTTATCAACATCATCAATTCCAAGTTATAATGAAACCATCTCCATTAAATATTCAAGAGCTTTATTTAGAAAGTTTAAGAGTATTAGGAATAGAGCCAGAAAAACATGATATCCGTTTTGTAGAAGATGACTGGGAATCACCTACACTTGGAGCATGGGGACTTGGTTGGGAAGTATGGTTAGATGGAATGGAGGTAACTCAATTCACATATTTCCAACAAGTAGGAGGATTAGAGCTTGACCCTATTCCTGTTGAGATTACTTATGGACTAGAAAGAATAGCACTATATATCCAAAATAAAGAAAATATCTATGACTTAGAATGGGCTCCAGGAGTAAAATATGGAGATATGAGATTCCAATTTGAATATGAAAACTCTAAATACTCATTTGAATTAGCAGATTTAGATAAACATTTTAAATGGTTTGACGAGTTTGAAAAAGAAGCAAGTAGAATACTAGATGAAGGTTTAGTATTACCAGCTTATGACTATGTTTTAAAATGTTCTCATGTATTCAATGTACTAGACTCAAGAGGTGCTATATCTACAACTGAGAGAATGGCATATATCTTAAGAGTAAGAAACTTAGCAAGAAGATGTGCTGAAGTTTATGTTCAAAACAGAAAAGATTTAGGATATCCACTACTAAAGAAGTAATTTAAAGGATGAGAAGAAAACTTTAAGAATTGTGGAAATTACGGAGAGAAGTTAGATTAACTCAGCGAAAATGAACGCTAAAAAACGCAACTGTTTGAACGAAGTGAGTTTTGCGTTTTTAGTGAGATGAGCCATAGTTAATCAACTTCTTGTAGTCTGGAACAATTCTAAGTTTTCTTATTGGATGATAATAGAGGAGGAAGAACATTGAGATTACTATTTGAAATTGGAATGGAAGAATTGCCAGCAAGATTTCTTAAGCAGGCATTAAGTGATTTAAAATCTAATTTAGAAACAAAATTAAATAATGAAAGAATAAAATTTGATGAGATAAAAACTTATGGAACACCTAGAAGATTAGTACTAGATGTACATAACTTAGCTGAAAACCAAGAGGACTTAGATCTTGTAAACTTAGGACCAGCTAAAAGTGTAGCTTATGTAAATGGAGAAATTTCAAGAGCTGGACTTGGGTTTGCTAAATCTCAAGGAATAGAGCCAGAGCAACTAGAAATTGTTTCTACTCCAAAAGGAGAATATATAGCTGCTAGAAAATTTATGAAAGGTAAGGCTACTAAAGAACTTTTATCTGAAATTTTAAAATCTCTAGTATTAGAGTTAAACTTCCCAAAATCTATGAAATGGGCAGATAAAAAATTAAGATTTGCAAGACCAGTTCAATGGTTCTTAGCTTTATGTGATTCAGAAGTAGTTCCATTTGAAATAGAAGGAATCGCAAGTGGAAATAGATCAAGAGGACATAGATTCTTTGGGAAAGAGTTTGAAGTATCTAACATAGAAGAATACTTTACAAAAATTAGAGAGAATAATGTTATCATAGATATAGAGGAGAGAAGAGCATTAGTTAAAGATTTAGTAGCTAAATGTGCTGGTGCTGGAGAGCAAGTTCACATTGAAGAGGAGCTATTAGATGAGGTAACAAATTTAATAGAGTATCCTTGTCCAATAGTTGGAAGTTTCAATGCTGACTTCTTAGAAGTACCACAAGATGTATTAATTATATCTATGCAAGTACACCAAAGATATTTCCCTATTTTAGATACTAACGGAAAATTACTTCCTAAATTTGTAGTAGTAAGAAATGGAATAGAGACATCTGATTATGTAAAAGCAGGAAATGAAAAAGTATTATCAGCTAGACTTGCAGATGCTAGATTTTTCTATCAAGAAGATTTAAAACACCCATTAGCTGATAATGTAGAAAAATTAAAAACAGTAGTATTCCAAAAAGATTTAGGAACTATCTACCAAAAAATAGAAAGAAGTAAAGAGATAGCTACTTATCTAATAGATGTATTAGGTTGTGCAGATAGGAAAGAAGATGTATTAAGAACTGTATATTTAGCTAAAGCTGACTTAGTTTCTAATATGATAGGAGAGAAGGAGTTTACTAAACTTCAAGGATTTATGGGAGCTGACTATGCACTAAAATCTGGAGAAAATGAGAGAGTTTCTTTAGGAATAAAAGAGCATTACTATCCAAGATTCCAAGGAGACCTATTACCTACAGAGATGGAAGGAATAATAGCAGGTATCGCTGATAGAGTTGATACTTTAGTTGGATGTTTTGGAGTAGGAGTAATTCCTAGTGGATCAAAAGACCCATTTGCTTTAAGAAGAGCTGCTTTAGGAATAGCTAATGTAATTGTAAATTCTAAATTAAATCTATCTTTAAAAGCTTTAGTAAATAAATCTTTAGATACTTTAGTTGCTGATAGAGTATTAAAAAGAGATAGAGCTGAAGTAGAAGCTGAAGTATTAGAGTTCTTTAAACAAAGAGCTATAAATATCTTTGGAGATATGGGATATAGTAAAGATGTAGTTGCTGCAGTATTAGATAAAGATTGCGATAATTTAGTAGAAGCTCTTGAAAAGGTACAAACTTTAGAAGCTTTTGCTAAAGAAGAGGCTTTTGGAAAATTATTACCAGTATTAAAGAGAGTTGGAAATATCTCTAAAGATCATAATGATGTAATAGTAAATCCAGAACTATTTAAAGAGGAGATAGAAAAGGAATTATATCAATTCTCTGTTGAGTTAAGTAATAAGGTAAACTCAGCTTTAGAGCAAAGAGAATACTCTAAATATTTATCAGAGATAACAACAGGAAAAGATATCATCAATAATTACTTTGATAAAGTAATAGTAATGGATAAAGATGAAGCTATTAAAAATAATAGATTATCTCAATTAAGATTTTTAACTGATATTTTTACAAAAATGGCAGATTTAAATCAAATAGAAGAGAGATAAAGAATTTAAGGGAATGGCTAAAGTCATTCCCTTTTTATAAAAATTTTGAGGAGAAAGAAATGAGAGAGTTTTTAAAAAGAAAAGGGGTAGAGTTATCAATAAAGAGATACTTAGTAGATGCATCTAGTTATATGGCTCTAGGTCTTTTTTCAACTTTGTTAATAGGAACTATTTTAAATACTATTGGAGAGAAATTAGGAATAAGTTTTTTAACTGATGTAGTATGGAAAGTAGCTAGAGACATGACTGGACCAGGAATAGGTCTTGCTGTAGCTTATGGATTAAAAGCTCCCCACTTAGTACTTTTTTCTTCTACTGTAACTGGGGCAATAGGAGCTATGTATGGAGGACCAGTAGGTTCTTTTATAGGAGCAGTTGTAGGAGCAGAGTTTGGAAAAATAGTTTCTAAAGAGACAAAAGTTGATATAATAGTAGCTCCAGCTACAACTATAATTACAGGGTCACTTATTGTTTATTTAGTGGGACCATTTGTAGCTAAAGTTATGCAAACTTTTGGAGCTATGGTAGTTTATGCTACTGAGTTACAACCATTTGCTATGGGAATACTTGTTTCTACAATTGTAGGGATAGCTCTTACTCTCCCAATAAGTAGTGCAGCTCTTTGTATGATGATAGGTTTAGGAGGACTTGCAGGAGGAGCAGCTACAGTAGGATGTTCAGCTCAAATGGTAGGATTTGCTGTAATGAGTTTTAAAGAAAATGGTTGGGGGGGACTTGTAGCTCAAGGTTTAGGAACCTCTATGTTACAGATAGGAAATATTGTTAAAAACTGGAAAATATGGATACCTCCAACAGTTGCAGGGGCTATTTTAGGCCCACTATCTACTATGGTTTTTAAATTTCAAAATATACCTATAGCTTCTGGAATGGGAACAAGTGGTTTTGTAGGACAATTTGGAACTATTACAGCTATGAATAGTGTAGGGGTTACTGGAATAAAATTATATATAGGGATACTGTTACTTCATTTTTTATTACCAGCTATTATAACAGTGGTTATAGCAAAATTTATGAGAAAAAAAGGTTGGATTAAAGATGGAGATTTAAAATTAGATTTGTAGAAAGAGGAAGGGAAAATGGAGTTAAAGAAGATAGAAAAGGCTTTTGAAGAGATATTAGAGGGAATTGGTGAAGACAGGACGAGAGAAGGACTATCAGAAACACCTAAGAGAGTGGCACAAAGTTATAGTGAACTATTTTCTGGAATAGCCCAAGACCCTAAAGAACCCTTACTTAGATTTTTTAGTGTCAAAAGTGATGATTTAATAATAGAAAAGGGGATAGATTTTTATTCTATGTGTGAGCACCATTTTCTTCCTTTTTTTGGAACAATTGATATAGCATATGTTCCAAATGGAAAAATAGTAGGTTTTGGAGATATAATCAAAAGTATAGAGATACTTGCAAAGAGACCTCAAATTCAGGAAAGACTTGGAAGTGAATTAGCTGATGTAATCTATGAAACTTTAGAGTGCCAAGGAGTAATGGTAATAATAAGAGCTAAGCATCTATGTATGACTATGAGAGGGGCAAAAAAGGAGAATGCTCAAATAATAACTACTGCTTATAGAGGTATTTTTGAAAAGGATAGTTCTAGAAGGGGAGAGGTATTAACTTTATTAAAATAGTGGTGATATGATGGATAAAATATATATAAATAATTTAGAGTTTATTGGATTTCATGGAGTATTTCCAGAAGAAAAGAAATTAGGACAGAAATTTTTGGTATCTTTAGAGCTTACTGTAGATACGAGAGAAGCTGGGAAAACTGGTGATTTGACAAAATCAGTTCACTATGGTTTAGTTGCTCAAGATGTAGAAAAAATATTTTTGGAAAAGAGTATCGATCTTATTGAAACTTGTGCTGAAAATATAGCTGAAATGGTTTTAAAAAAATATGATTTAGTAAAAGAGGTTAAAGTTATAGTAAAAAAACCATGGGCACCATTGCAGATGCACTTTGAAAATGTTGCTGTAGAGATAAGTAGAAAATGGCATAGAGTTTATCTTTCATTGGGAAGTAATATGGGAGATAAGAGAGAAAATCTTTTAAAAGCCATTGAACTTATTGGAAATCTAGAAAATACTGAAGTTATTAAAACAAGTACTATCCTTGAAACTGAACCTTTTGGTTATTTGGAACAAGATAATTTTTTAAATGCTTGTTTAGAAGTAAAGACTCTTATGATAGCTCAAGAGTTTTTAAAATCAATACTGAAAATAGAATTAGATATGGGAAGAGTTAGAGAGATTAAATGGGGACCTAGAATAATAGATATAGATATACTATTTTATGATAAAGAGATTATTGAAGATGAAAATCTTGCTGTTCCTCATCCTTGGATATGTGAAAGAGAGTTTGTTTTAGAACCACTTTCTGAGATAGCTCCTAACTATATTCATCCACTAGAGAAAAAGAGTATAACAACACTACTTAGAAAATTAAAGGAAGTTGAAAAATAAAATGGAAATTAAAAAACTTGAAAAATTAGAAATTAACAAAGCTCTTAAACTTATTTGGGATGTTTTTTTAGAATGTGAAGCTTTTAACTATAATCGTAGAGGAGTAGAGGAGTTTAGAAGATTTTTAGACTGCAGAGAGCTAATAAATACTTTTGATATCTATGGAACATATGATGCTAAAAAAGAGTTAGTTGGTGTTATAGGACTTCAAGGAGGACAGCATATCTGTCTTTTCTTTGTAAAAAAATCATATCAAAAAACTGGAATTGGAAAGATGTTATTTGAAAAGATTTTATCTCTAGTCAAAGATAAAGAGTTAACTGTAAACTCCTCTCCCTGTGCTGTAAATATATATAAAAAACTTGGATTTAAAGTTACTGATAATGAACAAGATATAAATGGAATAAGATTTACTCCTATGATATATAAAAATATAAAAAGAGATACTCAGGTTTTAAAATGTAGAGATAAAGAGCTAGAATTAGGAAATAGAACCTTAATAATGGGAATTCTAAATGTTACTCCAGACTCTTTTTCAGATGGTGGGGAGCATAATAGTGTAGAGGAAGCTGTAAAACATGCCCAGAAAATGTTGGAAGAGGGAGCTGATATAATAGATATTGGAGGAGAATCTACTAGACCTGGACATACTCAAATAAGTGATGAGGAAGAGATTGAAAGAGTAATTCCAGTTATAAAAAAAGTTGTAGAGTTAGGAGCCATTGTTTCTATTGATACCTATAAATACAGGGTGGCTAAGGCTGCTTTTGAAGCTGGAGCTCATATTTTAAATGATATTTGGGGATTGCAGTATGATAATGGAGAGATGGCTAAGCTTGTAAGAGATTATGAGGTTCCTATAATTGCTATGCATAATCAAGATGGAAAAGAGTATAGTGAGGATATTATAGCCTCTATGAAAAAGTTTTATAGAAAAACTTTTGAAATAGCAGATAAATATGGAATTTCTAGAGAGAATATTGTATTAGATCCAGGAATTGGCTTTGGAAAAGGTATAGATGAAAATTTAGAAGTTTTATCAAGGTTAGAGGAGTTAAGAGAGTTAGGAAGAATTCTTTTAGGAGCATCTAGAAAAAGATTTATAGGAACAATATTAAATGATTTACCACCTCAAGAGAGAGTAGAGGGAACAGTTGCAACTACTGTAATAGGAATAGAAAAAGGTGTAGATATAGTAAGAGTTCATGATGTATTAGCTAATAAAAGAGCTGCTATGGTAGCTGATAGAATCGTTAGAAAATAAAGTTGAGTAAATTAATAAAGAAATTTCTAGACAAAAAGATAAAAATAGTATATAATAGTAGTATAAATTTGAAAAGATATCAATTCTATAAAAGGGAGGAGAATAGTATGGCAATTTTACATATAACAAAAGAGAATTTTGAAAAAGAGGTATTACAATCAAAAGAGCCTGTAGTAGTTGATTTTTGGGCTTCATGGTGTGGACCTTGTAAAGCTTTAGCACCTATTTTAGAAGAGGCAGATACAGAGTTAGCTGGAGCTGTAAAGATAGCAAAAATAAATATAGATGAAGAAGAGGAATTAGCTGCTCAATTTAGAGTGATGAGTATACCTACACTATTACTTTTCAAAAATGGAGAGGTAGTAAATAAAGTTGTAGGACTTATTCCTAAAGAGGATTTACTAGGATTTGCTAAATATTAATTAAATATAAAAAGTTAGAGAAGAGGCTATTACAATTATTTAATTGTGATAGTCTTTTTTTTCTAAAAAAATATCTTGACAAATAGTACGTATACATACTAAAATAAAGTATAGATTTTTTTACAGGAGGAGAAAAAATGAATAATTTGATAAAAAAAATTTGTATGGGATATTTTTTATGTGGTACAATATTATTAGCAGAGGGTTCTATGAATATATCAGAGTTAAGAACAATTGATGGAAGAGAAAAAACACCAATGGAGTATTTACATGATGATACACGTTTAGCTACAACAAAGGTTTTTGATAATGTTTATTGTATTGGAAGTGTAAGTGTAGTAGCTTGGGCAATAAACACACCAGAAGGAATTGTCCTAATAGATGCTATGTGGGATGATAAAGATGGAGAGTTAATAGAAACTGAATTAACAAAATTAGGATTAGATCCTAAAAATTTAAAATATATAATAATTACTCATGGACATGGAGACCATTATGGTGGAGCTAATTACCTTAGAGAAAAGTATGGAGCAAAAACTGTATTAACAAAGGTAGATACAGATTTAATGTATAATCTAAATGTTGGTGCGAACTCTCCTCGTTCTCCTAAAACTAAGATAGATATTTTTGTAAAAGATCAAGATAAAATAAGTTTAGGAGGAGTTGATTTTACAATAGTTGAAACTCCAGGACATACACCGGGAGGAATCTCACTTTTATTCCCTGTTACAGAGAATGGAAAAGAGTATACTGCTATTTTATGGGGAGGAACAGGAGTACCTAAAGATAGAGAACTACAACAAAAATATAAAGAATCAGCTGAGTATTTTTCTGAAATTGCAAAGGAAAATGGTGCTAGAGTAGCTTTAACTGCACATCTGTTCTTAGATGAAGGATATGAAAAATTAATAGAGATAGGATCTGCAAAAGATGGAGCGAAGAATCCTTTTATTTTAACTGAAAATGAAATGGATATATATTTAAATAATTTAATTTTAAATGCAGAAGAAGCTCTAAAAAAATAATTACAATAGGAGCAAAAAATGGAATCTTTAGGATATGAAATATGCTATACAGCAAGAAAAATCTATAAGTTTATGACTAAAGCATTTGAGTCTTATGATATAACTCCAGAGCAGTTTATATTATTGAATCTTCTTAGTGAGAAAGAGGGAGTATCTCAGATGGATTTAGCTTTAGGATTGGATAAAGATAAAAATACAGTGAAGGCTATGGTAGATAACTTAGAGAAAAAAGATTATTTGGAAAAAAGAGAAAATCCTAGTGATAAGAGAGCATATTCACTATATTTAACAGAGAAAGCAAAAATAACTATACCTCAAATTAAAGTTTATGAAGATGAATATTCAAAAAAAATAGTATCTATTTTATCTTTAGAAGAAAAGGCATGTATAGAAAATATTTTAAAGAAAATCTGTAAAGAGATTTCAGATTCTAAATAAGTGATAGAAAAAAGGAAAAAGTTACTTTTAATGGCTTAGTCCACTATAGTAATTTTTTCCTTTTCTTTTTCTTCTTAAGAGATAAAATACAAGTAATTACTAATTTAAAAAATTATAATACTTACCAAGCAGAATTAATAAGAACTTCTTCTCCATAACCTCCATTCATTTTTTGAGGATTAGTTGAATTATACGCTCTTTGAATACGAATTCCTCTTATTCCAACCTCTCTAGCAGCTAAAATATCATCATCACTATCTCCATAGTGGATAGAAACATCATGTTTTTTTATGTAATAACTTTTATCATATTTATAGCCATCTAAAGGAGTTTCACCAGTATATTCTACATAAATTTCTTTAGGCAGATCGAAAAATCTTTTTAAAGTTTTAGAAAGTTTTGTAGAAGTATAATTTTTATCTTTAGAGTGTTTAGTTCTTCCTGTTATGAAGAAAACTTGGTCTCCTCTATCTAAATGCATTTTTATAAGCTCTTTAGTTGACTCTTTAGGAATAGAGTGTTCATCTCCCATTTCAGCTAAATAATCCCAGAATTTTTGATTATAGAGATAACTTAGCTCCCCTCTTTTATCATTTGGAATTTGAAAATAATCTTGTCCATATCTAAAGTAACCACTTGAATGAAGTAAAGTATCATCAATATCAAAACTAACATTGATAGGACCTACTCCTTCTAAGCTTTTTCTAATAGTTTCAACAGAAACAAAATTTATAGGTTTTTGAATCTGTTCGTTACTATAAAATCCTTCATTTGTATATGGAACTTTTGGTCCAGCACAAAATACAATACTTGAAATTATTAATGAAAATACTAAAACTTTTTTCTTCATATGAAACTCCTTTTGTATCTTTAATTTGGCTTTCCCTAAATTCTATTAGATTAAGTAAATTCTAAATAAGATTAGTAAGAGTTTTTAGGAACCTCTTGTCCTTTGATTATTTTAACTATTCTACTTGTTCCAAGTCTGTCAGCTCCAAGCTCCATAAACTTTTCTGCATCTTCTAGTGATGATATACCACCAGCTGCTTTTATTTTAACATCCTTTCCTACATATTTTTTCATTAAAGCTATATCATCAAATGTAGCCCCTCCAGTAGAAAATCCTGTAGATGTTTTTATATACTCTGCTCCTGATTCTGTAACAACTTCACACATCTTTATTTTCTCCTCTTCAGTTAAAAGACATGTCTCGATAATTACTTTAAGAATCTTTCCATTACAAGCTTTATGGATTGCTTTTATCTCCTCTAAAATAGATTGGTAATCTCCATTTTTTACATCTCCAATATTGATAACCATATCTATCTCATCAGCACCATTTTTTATAGCATCTTCTGTTTCAAAAACTTTTACAGCAGTTGTAGAGTATCCATTAGGGAAACCTATTACTGTACAGATAGCTAATTTACCATCTACATAATCTTTTGCTCTTTTAACATAAGAAGCTGGAATACATGCAGAGGCAGCCCCATATTTAATACCATCATCAAGTATTTGCTTAATTTCTTCCCAAGTAGCTGTCTGAGTTAAAAGGGTATGATCTACAGCAGCTAAAATTTTATTTTTATCCATATACATTTTCTCCTAACTTAATTTATCTAAAATAGATTTACCAATTGTATTTTCAGGCATTATAACATCAAAGTTATCAGCTATAGTAGCTCCAATAGTAGCAAAGGTATCAAATTCACCTAAACTTCCACTTCCTTTATGAGAAGGAGAGTAAGCTATAAAAGGAACCTGCTCTCTAGTATGATCAGTTCCTATATAAGTAGGATCATTACCATGATCAGCAGTAAGTATTAATAGATCATCTTCTCTCAGTTTAGAAAGTAATACTCCTAAATTTTTATCAAACTTTTCTAACTCTTCAGCATAACCTTGAGGATTTCTTCTATGTCCCCATAGAGCATCAAAATCAACTAGATTTACAAAGCAAAGTCCAGTAAAATCTTTATCAGCAAGCTCGATAGTTTGTTCCATACCGTGCACAGAACTCTTAGACTTATGAGCTTCTGTAATTCCCTCACCATCAAAGATATCGTTGATTTTTCCTACAGAAATTACATCTAAACCAGCATTTTTAAGAGCATTAAGAGCAGTTTGACCATAAGGTTTTAAAGCGTAGTCATGCCTATTACTAGTTCTTTTAAACTCTCCTTTTCTCTCACCTACATATGGTCTAGCTATTATTCTTCCTACTTTCCACTCATCTTTCATAGTAAGTTCTCTAGCTATTTCACAATATTTATAAAGATTTTCAAGCCCCATATATTTTTCATGTCCACAAATTTGTAAAACAGAATCAGCACTTGTATAAACAATCATATCTCCAGTAGCTATCTCGTACTCTCCAAATTCATCTAAGATCTCAGTACCACTAGCAGATTTATTTCCAACTACTTTACGCCCACATCTTTTTTCTAGCTCATCTATTAACTCTTTAGGAAAACCAGTATCAGTAAATGTTTGGAAAGGTTTTTGAATATGTAATCCCATCATTTCCCAGTGTCCTGTCATAGTATCTTTTCCAACACTAGCTTCATTAAGAGCAGCAAAGTATCCTAAAGGCTCATCTGAAGGAGCTATATGTTGTATAGGATGAAGGTTTGCAATTCCTAATTTTTGAAGATTTGGAATATTAAAAGAGGAAACTGATTTAGCAATATTTCCAAGAGTATCTACTCCATTATCTCCATATTTATTAGAATCTTTCATAGCACCAATCCCCAAAGAATCAAGAACTATAGTAAAAATTCTTCTATATTTTTTCATAATTTCTCCTTTTTAGTCAACAAAAGTTTCTAAAGCTATCTCCATCATCTTAGTGAAAGCTGTCTGTCTCTCTTCAGCAGTTGTAACTTTGTGAGAAGTAAAAGAATCAGAGATAGTTAATAAACAAGCTGCTTTCTTACCTAATACTTTAGCATTGTGGAATAAAGCAAAGCTTTCCATCTCAACACAAGTACATCCATGTTTAGCAAAATGCTCTTTGTAGCTATCTACATTTGGTTCAGTATAAAAAACATCACTTGAATGTATTTTCTCTACATGTAAAGGAATTCCTAATTTTTCAGCTGTTTTTATGATTTTTTCATTTAATTCTTTATCTGGATAAGTAGTATCGCTTTCATATCCATTTTGAGTATGAGCAAAAGTTGATTGGCTCCAAGCTGAATCAGCAAGAACAACATCATATACATCTAATTTGTCAACGTATGCTCCAGCAGAACCAACACGAACAATACTTTCTACTCCATATACATTGAATAATTCATAAGAGTAGATTCCAATTGAAGGCATTCCCATTCCAGAAGCCATAACAGTAATCTCTTTTCCTTTATATGTTCCTGTAAAGGCAAGCATATTTCTAACTGAGTTAACTTGTTTTATATTTTCTAAGAAAGTTTCAGCTATAAATTTAGCTCTTAAAGGGTCTCCTGGCATTAAAACATTTTTAGCTATCTCTCCTAATTTTGCGTTGTTATGTGGTGTCATATAATCTCCTCCTATTTTAAATCATCACTTGTAAAAGAAAATGGTAAAAGCTCAACAATATTTGTAACCATTGCTTGTGAACTAGTATTAGCAATAACCACAGGGGTATCTTTATTTAAAAGTTCAATCATAACCTGTCTACAAGCTCCACATGGTGTACCTAAAGTGTTTCCTCTAGTAACTAATGCCATAGATTCAATATCACTTTGTCTATATCCTAAAGAGTATACATGAAATAGAGCACTTCTTTCAGCACAGTTAGTAAGTCCATAAGAAGCATTTTCTATATTAGCTCCTATATGATACTTTCCATCTTTAGTTTTTACACAGGCACCAACATGGTATTTAGAATATGGAGCGTAAGCTTTCTCCATAGCTTCAAAGGCCTTATCTAAGATATCTTTATACTGTTTAAATATTTTTTCCATACCATCCTCCTTTATAGAAATTGAGGCTGTTTAACAACCTCAATTAATTATATCATAAATTTTAAATAATAGTTATAAATCCAACAATCATAGCACTTAAAACACTTACTGTAAATCCACCTATCATAGCTTTAAATGCAAGTCTTGCTAAGACATTTCTTTTTTCAGGACAAAGAATAGAGATTCCAGATATACAGATTCCCATACTAGAAATATTTGCAAATCCTGCCATTGCTATTGTTAACATAAGACCAGTTCTATAGTCTAACATAGCTATTTTTTGTCCTAAGTTTTGGAAAGCAACAAACTCATTTAATACTAATTTAAATCCAAGTAGTTCTCCAGCATAGAAGATATTATCTCCCTCTAATCCCATAAAGAATCCAAAAGGTGAGAATAGATAAGAGAATATTTTTTCTAAGCTCATATTGAAAGAACCTAAAACTCCATTTATTAGAGAAACAATTGAAATAAAAGCAACTAGTGAAGCTGCAATAGCAATAACAGCTTGGATTCCATTTACAGCTCCCTCTGTAATTGCAGAGATTATGTTTTCATGATGTCCTTTTCTATCCATACTAACATCTTCAATAACTTTAGCATGTTCTATTTCTGGTAAAAGTATTTTTGATATAGCTATGCTTCCAAAAGGAACAAGAGCTGAAGCAGTAAGTAGATACTCCATAGGGATACCTAAAGCTGTATATCCTCCAATTATAGTAGCTGACATACTACCCATACCTGAAACAAGTACAACCATTATCTCACTTTGAGTCATCTTTCCTAAGTATTTACTAACAAGTATAGGACTTTCAGTTTGTCCTAAAAACATATTAGCAACAGCAACGAAACTTTCTACTTGAGTTGTACCTAATATTTTTCCAACAACTTTTCCTATTACTTTTACAATTGCTCCAAGTATTCCTAAATAGAATAGAGCAGCAACAAAAGCTGAAAGGAAGATGATATTTCCCAAAGCTCCGATTATAAAGATAAAACCAGTAGCTTGACTAGGATCAGCAAGGCTACCAAAAACAAAAGATAGTCCGTTGAAACCATAACTTAAAATCTTAGTTACAAGGTCAGAGATCTTAGAAACAACAATTCTTCCAAATGGAAATTTAACTAAAAATAAAGCTATAATAAATTGAACTATAACTGCCTTAATAACTATAGAAGCTTTTATCTCTTTCTTATGAGAAGATAAAAGATACATAAGACCTAATACAAGCAGTATACCAACTAAAATAATAATCCCTTTCATTAATCCTCCAAATTAATTTAAATTATAAAAAATTATATAATTCCAGCTTCTCTATCTTGTTTTATCAAGTTACGAATAGCTTGAATAGTAATTTCAATAGCAGATTCAGTATCGTGTATTACAGGATTTTCTAATCCTAATTTTTCTCTCTCTTGGTTTGCTACAACTAAGAAAGATGATCCTACACGAACTCTTAAATAGTCTCCAACAACAAATAGTGCTGCAGATTCCATTTCAGATGCTTTACATCCAAGACGTATCCATGCATTCCATTTATTTACTAATTCATAGTCTACAGGTTTAGTTTCTGGTTCATGTTGTCCATAGAATGCATCTTTACATTGAACGATTCCAACATGATACTTTTTATTTAATTCTTTAGCTGCTTGAACTAAAGCATTTGTAATATCTAAATTAGCCACAGCAGGGAATTCAATAGGAGCATACTCTTTACTTGTTCCTTCCATACGAATAGCACCAGTAGCAATTACAAGATCTCCACCCATAATTTCTGTTTGCATTCCTCCACAAGTTCCAACTCTTAAAAAAGTATCAGCACCAGATCTAACTAGTTCTTCTAGAGCGATTGAAGCAGAAGGACCACCTATTCCAGTAGAAGTAACACTTACTTTTACTCCATCTAAATATCCTGTATATGTAACATACTCTCTACTATCAGCAATTAATTCAGCATTATCAAAGTATTTTGCTATTTTGGCACAACGTTTTGGATCTCCAGGAAGGATAACATATTTTCCAACATCTCCCTTTCTTAATCCAATATGATATTGTAAACCTTCTTCAGCATATTTCATAACACTACCTCCTAAACAATTTTTATGATGTCTATCAAGTTGTATATTTTATAACTAAAATATATCATATCTATATGAAAGTGTCAATTAATAAATTACTTTTTTTGTATATAAAGATGTCTAACAACTGTGATAAAACTCTCAAAGTTAAGAAAATAGAGGAAAGAGGATTAATTTAATATAAATATTTATTTTTAAAAGAAAATGTGGTAAAATAGAATAGGAGTAAGAAAGATTTAGAAAATTCTGGCATTGATATATAATAATTAGTGACATGGGAGGAAATTTATGAAAAAGAGATTAGCTTTATTAGGAGCTTTGTTTGCTTTGGGACAAAGTGTTATGGCAGGAAGTATAGGAATAGGATACGGAGTAACAACCCCTATATATCATAATGATAAGAATGATTATATTCTACCAATAGTTGACTTAGAATATGATAAGTTTTTTATTAAAGGTGGAAGTACTTATGGACTTTCATTAGGTTATAAACTTATAGAAGAGGATAACTATGTATTGTCTCTTTATGGAATGCCTTTTGGAGGATATGAAGTAAAAAATAGCGATATGAAAGCAGGATACAGAGGAATAGATGATAGAGATACTCATGTTATGGCAGGAGCAGAGGTACTTTATTATCCAGGGTTTTATAATTTAGAGACATCAGTAGCTGTAGAGTATGGAGAAGAGGGAGGACATTTTAACTTAAGAGTAAGTAGACCTTATCAACTTACAGAGAAGTTGACAATAGTTCCATCTGTAAACTATGTATATTATGACTCTAACTTTATAGATTATTATTTTGGTGTAGACTCTCATGAAGTTGGACAGCCAGGTGGAGAGAAGATAACAGAGACTTTCAGTGCAGATGCTGCTCATAGATTTGGAATTGGTATCTTAGGAAATTACAGATTAAATGATACAATATCTTTAATGGGATTTACAGGGGTAACGAGATTATCTGGAGAACTTAGTAACTCTCCAATAGTAGACAATAATGTAATCTATATTTTAGGAACAGGATTAATTTATACTTTCTAGTATATTTTATTGTTCTTTATGGTTATAGAGAAAGATTAAGAAATGTATGAAATAACTAAAATTTAATTTAATTAGGAAAAGGGAGAATTTTACTGTAATGAGCATTGTGTAAGCACTGGCGATTAAAAGTAAAAATTTTCCCTTTTATAATTTCTATTTAAAGATAAATTTTTATCTATCTTTTTCTAAAAAATCTTTATATAACAAAAATATATGATATAATAGTGTTAGAAACCCATAATAGGAGGTTGAAATACTGTGGAAAAAGATATACTAAAAACAGAGATATTTGCACAATTTAATATTGAAGAGTTAATAAAAAAAGAGGAGGAGGTAAGATTTTCTCTTCTAGAAAATCCTAATAACATAGAGTTACTAAGAGAGTTAGCTATTCTTTTGTATCATAAGGGAGATTATGAAGGAGCAATAAAAATTTATAAAAAAGTTATACCTTACAAAGAGAGTAAAGGAGAAGGATATGCTTTTCTAGGGCAACTTTACTATGAAAATGAAGAGTTTGATGAGGCTATTAAAGCTTTTGAAAAATCTTTAGATATAGACCCAGACTCTGCCTTTGTACATTTTTTACTAGGAAATGCTTATTCTAGAGCTGGAGATATAATGAATGCAATTATGAGTTATGACTTTGCTATATTTTTAGATTTAGATATCTATAAAGCTCATTGTGATTTTGCTGAAAAATATGAGGGGATGGGATTATTAGAGAGAGCTTTGAAGGAGTATAAGATTGCATATGATATAGATCCTAGAGATAAAGGATTAAAAGAAAAAATATTAGAAATAAAAGAGAAAATTGAAATTAGAAACAAGGAGAAAGAATGATTTATAGTATTTCATTGACATTTATATTAATACTATTTGTATTTATAGGTTTAACATTTGGATTTAATAGAGCCATTGGAATGTTACCTGTTCTATTCATAGTATTTTTATTAGTGGCATTTTTAGGTTGGTTTGTAGTTAGTTTTTTCCCATTAATACTGTTGGTTATAGTTATTAATTATATAAGAAATAGAAATCAACCAAAGAGTACAAGAAGAAGAACTTACTACTATAGATATGATAGTAGTAATGCAAAGGATTTTGAGGATTTTTTCCGTCAAGCAGGGGGAAATTTTGGTGGACAGCAACAAGGAGGATATTACAATAGTGGATCCAATCCCTTTGGCTATGCTGAAGATAAAGGAAAATACTATGATATTTTAGGAGTCAGTAGAAGTGCAGGAAAAGATGAGATTAAAAAAGCTTATAGAGACTTGGTAAAACAGCACCATCCAGATAAGTTTACCAATGCAAGCGACTCTGAAAAAGAGTATCATGAAAATAAATTAAAAGAGATAAATGAAGCCTATGAAAAACTTTCAAAAGATTTTTCTTAAGCTTGAAATAGTTAAATAAGTATGATATAATTTAACACGTATGAGATGTTTTTTGTAGATTTACAGTTAGTATTATAAGGAGAAGAATTTATGAAGCTCAAAACATTGATTCTAGCAGCAGGAAAAGGAACTAGAATGAAATCAGATATGCCTAAGGTAATTCATAAAGTAAATGGAGTACCAATGATATCTAAGATAATAGATACACTTTCAAAACTAAATCCTGAGGAAAATATCTTAATTTTAGGACATAAAAAAGAGGAAGTTTTAAAAGTAGTAGGAGAAAATTGTGATTATGTTTTACAAAATGAGCAATTAGGAACTGGTCATGCTGTAATACAGGCTAAAGAAAAATTACAAAATTATGATGGAGATGTAATGGTTCTATGTGGAGATACTCCACTATTGAGGGAAGAGACTTTAAGAGCTCTTTATGATTTTCATAAAGAGAGTAAAGCAGTGACAACTATACTTACATCTATATATGAGAATCCATTTGGTTATGGAAGAATATTAAAAGAGAACGGACTAGTAAAAGCTATTGTAGAGGAAAAAGAAGCTAGTGAAGAGATAAAACAAATAAAAGAGGTTAATGCTGGAGTTTATTGTTTTGATTCTAAAGAGCTATTTAAAGCTTTAGAGAAAATTAATAATAACAATGAAAAAGGGGAGTATTACCTTACTGATGTAATTGGAATTCAAGTAGCTGAAGATAAAAAAGTTCAAAGCTTTGTATTAAAGGATAATATGGAGATTTTAGGGGTAAACTCTAAAGTTGAACTTGCTCAAGCTGGAAAAGTTTTAAGAGATAGAAAAAATATAAAACTTATGGAAGAGGGAGTTATTTTAATAGATCCTAGTGCTACATATGTTGAAGAAAGTGTAAAAGTCGGAAAGGATACTGTATTGTATCCAGGGGTGTTTTTACAAGGAAAGAGTATTATTGGAGAAAATTGTGAGTTACTAGGTAATACAAGAATTATAGATAGTACCCTTGGAAATAATATAAAAGTTGAAAGTTCAGTTATTGAAGAGAGTATTTTAGAAGATGGGGTTACAATGGGCCCATTTGCCCATTTGAGACCAAAATCTCATCTTAAAGAAAAGGTTCATATTGGAAATTTCGTGGAAGTTAAAAAATCTACTCTTGAAAAGGGAGTAAAGGCAGGGCATCTTACTTATTTAGGAGATGCACAAGTTGGTGAGAACACAAATATTGGAGCTGGAACGATTACTTGTAACTATGATGGTGTAAACAAATTTAAAACTGTAATAGGTGAAGAGGTATTTATAGGAAGCGATACTATGCTTGTGGCTCCAGTAAATATAGGAGATAAGGCTCTTGTAGGTGCTGGGTCTGTGATTACTAAAGATGTTCCAAATAACTCATTAGCTGTATCAAGAAGTAAACAAATTATTAAGACCGACTGGAGGAAATAAAAAATGATTAATTCTGAAAATGTAAAAATTTTCGCAGGAACTTCAAACAAGGACTTAGCTAAGAAAATAGCTGAGAAGTATGGATTACCTTTAGGAAAAGCTGAGGTAGTTAGATTTAAAGATGGTGAGGTATTCGTAAAGATTGATGAGACAGTTAGAGGAAGAGATGTATTCGTTGTACAATCAACTTCTGAGCCTGTAAACGAAAACCTAATGGAATTATTAATCTTCGTAGACGCATTAAAAAGAGCATCAGCTAAAAGTATCAACGTAATAATTCCTTACTATGGATATGCTAGACAAGATAGAAAGTCTAATCCAAGAGAACCAATTACATCTAAATTAGTAGCTAACTTATTAACTACTTCAGGAGCAACTAGAATCATAGCTATGGATTTACATGCTGATCAAATTCAAGGATTCTTCGATATCCCAGTGGATCATATGCAAGCATTACCTTTAATGGTAAGATATTTTATGAAAAAAGGACTATATGGAGATGATGTAGTAGTTGTTTCTCCAGATATCGGTGGAGTAAAAAGAGCTAGAAAATTAGCTGAATGGCTAGATTGTAAAATAGCTATTATAGACAAGAGAAGACCAAAACCAAATATGTCTGAAGTAATGAACTTAATTGGAGAGGTTCAAGGAAAAACTGCTATCTTCATAGACGATATGATAGATACAGCTGGAACAATAACAAACGGAGCAGCAGCAATTATCGAAAGAGGAGCTAAGGAAGCTTATGCTTGTTGTACTCACGCAGTATTCTCTGATCCTGCAATAGAAAGACTTTCAGCGTCACCTTTAAAAGAGGTTATTATAACAGATTCAATAGCTTTACCTGAGAGAAAGAAATTAGATAAAATAACAGTTTTATCTGTAGATGAAATCTTTGCTGAAGCAATAAGAAGAATTGTAAATAATCAATCAGTATCTGAGTTATTTGAGAAAAAATTAATAATGGAAAATTAATTAATCATAAAAAAGCTAGTATTTTACTAGCTTTTTTTAGTTAGATGTGATAAAATTATTAAGAGTCTAAAAAAATAAGGTGTAAAATGAAGAAGATATATGATTTAACAAGTATAAATTTTTTAGAGATAGATGAGGTCTTAAAAAAAGATGGAATAGTAATTTATCCTACTGATACTGTATATGGTGTAGGTGGATTAATAACTTCAGAAAAAGCAATTGAAAATATATATAGAGCTAAAGAAAGAAGTTATAGTTCTCCTCTTATTGTCCTTGTAAGTAGTGTTGACAAAATAGAGGAGATAGCATATATACCTGAAAAAAATAGAGAGGCAGTTGAAAAGTTGATCAAAAGATTTTGGCCAGGGGGACTTACCATTATTTTAAAAAAGAGAGAGTGGGTTCCTGAAATAATGACAGCTAATGGAGATACTGTAGGGGTAAGAATGCCAGCTTTAGATATATCTTTAAGGTTAATTGAAAGTGTAGGTGGAGTGTTACCTACAACAAGTGCAAATATTTCTGGAGAAAAAACACCAAGATCTTATAATGAGCTATCTGATAAATTTAAAGAGAGAGTTGATGTAATAGTTGATGGAGGAAGTTCACCTTTAGGTACTGAATCTACTATTATTGATATGAGTGACTGTCCTAAGATATTGAGAGTAGGGGCAATATCTATAGATGATATAGAAAAAGTAATTGGAAAAATATAGGGAGGAATTTATGAAAGCACAAAGAGTAAATCCAAATGGAATGAACCCTATGCAGATGAATAACATGTCTAGCATGATGGGTATGATGAACACTATTCAAAGAATAGGGAAAGGAAAAAGAAAGATATCAGTTAATTTAGATAAAAATAATAAAAAATTTCTATCTAAGTTTATAGATGAAGTGAAAAAACAGTTTGTATCTTCAGCTATGGGAGCTCAATCAGCAAATTTAGGAGAGTTCTTTGACTATATAAAATCTGTTGCTGATTCTAAAGATCAAATGGAGTTAAAATTAAGTTTTGAAGAGTATGAGTTCTTAAAGAGAATGATTGTAGATTCTATAAAAGGTATGGAAGCTATGACTTTTAAATGGTATCAATTTGTTAAAAAGGGTATGTTAAAAATTATGATAAAACAGTATAGAGAGATACTTACAAAGTTTAAATAATAAAGTGAAAAAACATTTTTCTAAATTTAGAAAAATGTTTTTTTATTGCCCATAAATATTG
>DXSD01000079.1 GCA_019410665.1 Fusobacterium sp. | reverse complement strand
CAAAAGATGGAGGGCCTTTAGCTAGAGCAACTGAAGTTGTAGCAACACTATTTATTCTTTGTGCACTTTTATTATACTTAGTAAAATAGAGTAGAGGGCGTATTGGGAGCAATACGTCTTTTTTATAGGTAGATGATGTAATGAATAGTCTATTTGAAAATAATTATGAATGTGTAAAACCTTTAGCTATGAAGTTACGCCCAAAAAATCTTGATGATTTTATAGGTCAAGAAAAACTATTAGGTAAAGGTGGAATACTTAGAAAGCTTATAGAGAGGCAAAATATTTCAAACTCCATTTTTTATGGACCACCTGGTTGTGGTAAAAGCTCTTTAGGAGAGATAATTTCTAAAAGTATAAATAGTAACTTTGAGGTTTTAAATGCTACTACAGCTTCTTTAAATGATTTAAGAGACGTAGTAGAAAGGGCTAAAAAAAATATTGAATTTTATGGAAAGAAAACAATTCTCTTTTTAGATGAAATTCATAGATTTAATAAGATGCAACAAGATGCCTTACTCTCTTATTGTGAAAATGGGATTATAACTCTTATTGGAGCCACAACTGAAAATCCTTACTATTCCTTAAATAATGCCTTACTTTCAAGAGTTATGATTTTTGAATTTAAAGCTTTAGAAAGAAAAGATATAGAAAAAATATTAAGAAGAGGAATGGAAAAACTTTCCTTAGGAAGTATAAGTGATGAGATAATTGAGTGTATCTTAGATATATCTCAAGGGGATAGTAGAATAGCTTTAAATTATTTAGAGTTATATCAAAATAGTTGTACAGACTTGAGAAAAGAGGAAGTATTAGAGATATTTAGAGCAAGGCAAGCTTCATATCATAAAGCAGAGGATAAGTATAACTTAATTTCAGCTATGATAAAAAGTATGAGAGGAAGCGATCCTGACTCAGCTCTCTACTGGTTAGGAAGGTTGTTAGCTGGAGGAGAAGATCCAAGATATATAGCAAGACGTCTTGTAGTACATGCAAGTGAAGATATTGGAATGGCTAATCCAGAAGCTATGCTTATAGCTAATAGTGCTATGATGGCAAGTGAGAGAATAGGTATGCCAGAGATAAGGATAATTTTAGCTCAAGCTGTTATTTATATAGCTATTTCAACTAAGAGTAACTCTTGTTATATGGGAATAAATAAAGCATTAGAGGATATAGAAAAAGGGGATTTAGAGAGTGTTCCTATGAATATATGCCAAAATGCCAAGGGATATCTCTATCCACATGATTATCCAGGAAATTTTGTAAAGCAAAAATATACTGGTAAAAAAAGGGAATATTACATTCCTGGAGATAATAAAAATGAGAAATTTATAAAAGAAAAGTTAGAAAAACTATGGGGAAAATAGAAGAGGTGAAAAAATGAAACTTATAAAAGCTGCTAGAGGAACAAAAGATATATTTGGAGAAGAAGCAGTAAAATATACATATATCTCTAAAATGGCTCAAGAGATTTTTGAGAGCTATGGATATACATATATAAAAACTCCAATATTTGAAGAAACTGATCTTTTTAAAAGAGGTATTGGAGAGGGAACAGATGTAGTAGAAAAAGAGATGTATACTTTTAAAGATAGAGGGGATAGAAGTTTAACTTTAAGACCTGAGAATACAGCATCTGTTGTAAGATCATATTTAGAGAATGCTATTTATGGTAAGGAAGATGTTACAAAATATTACTATAATGGATCAATGTTTAGATATGAGAGACCTCAAGCTGGAAGACAAAGAGAGTTCAATCAAATAGGAGTAGAGGTATTAGGAGAGGGATCTCCTATATTAGATGCTGAAGTAATAGCTATGAGTTATTCATTACTTGAAAAATTAGGTATAAGTGATTTAGAAGTACATATTAACTCAGTAGGAACAAATGCTTCTCGTACTAAGTATAGAGAGAGTTTATTAAACTTTTTAGAACCAATAAAAGAGGAGCTTTGTGAAGATTGTAGAATGAGAATGGAGAAAAATCCATTAAGAGTTTTAGATTGTAAAGTAGATAAATGTAAGGAGCTTACAAAAGATGCTCCAAGTATAATAGAGTCTCTTAATGAAGAGGAAAGAGCTCACTATGAAACTGTAAAAAAATATTTAGATATATTTGGAGTAAAATATGTAGAGGATTCAAGACTTGTAAGAGGACTTGATTACTACTCAAGTACTGTTTACGAAATTGTTACAAATAAATTAGGAGCTCAGGGAACTGTATTAGGTGGAGGAAGATATGATAATCTACTTAAACAGTTAGGAGATAAGGATATTCCAGCTGTCGGATTTGCTGCTGGAGTAGAGAGAATGATGATGTTACTTGAAGATTATCCTAAAAATAACCCAGATGTGTATGTAGCTTGGTTAGGAGAGTCTACTCAAGAGTTTGGATTGAAAATCGCTAAGGATTTAAGAGATAGAGGGATAAAAACTTTCGTTGATTTTAACTCTAAAGGAATGAAATCTCATATGAAAAAAGCTGATAAATTAGCTGTTAATTACTGTATAATAGTTGGAGAAGATGAGATGAATAAAGGAGTTGTAGTATTGAAAGATTTTAATGCTAGAACTCAAGAGGAGATGAGCTTAGAAAAAGCTATCGAGATAATTAAAAAGTAAATAAATACTCAACTTTTTTATGAAAACTAAGAATTATTTCATATTCCAAGAAGTTGATTAACTATGGCTTACTTCACTAAAAACACAAAACTCGCTTTGCTCAAACAGTTGTGTTTTTTAGCGTTCAGTTTCGCTGAGTTAATCTAACTTCTCTTCATAAATTACATAATTCTTTGAGTTTTCATATGATAATAGTTAAGCAATTTATAGAGGAAGATATAAAAAATTAAGGAGAGGGTAAGAATGATTTACAGGACTCATAATCTTGGTGAATTAAGAAGAGAAAATATTGGACAAACAGTTACACTTTCAGGTTGGGTAGATACAACTAGAGATCTTGGAGGATTAACTTTCGTTGATTTAAGAGATAGAGAGGGGAAAACACAAATCGTTTTTGATATTGATGTAGCTCCAAAAGAGGTTGTAGAACAAGCTCAAAAATTAAAAAATGAAGCAGTAATTAGAGTAGTTGGAGTAGTAAAAGAGAGACAAAGTAAAAATATGAATATCCCAACTGGAGAGATAGAAGTATTTGCTACTGAATTAACTATACTAAATAACTGTGATGTTTTACCATTCCAAATAACAGGAAATGAAGATAATCTAAATGAAAATATTAGATTAAAATACAGATACTTAGATATAAGAAGACCTAAGATGTTAAACAATCTTAGAATGAGACATAAGATGATAATGGCTATTAGAAACTATATGGATAAAGAAGGATTTATAGATGTAGACACTCCATTATTAAATAAGTCTACTCCAGAAGGAGCAAGAGACTTTTTAGTTCCATGTAGAATAAATCCAGGAACTTTCTATGCATTACCTCAATCACCACAACTATTTAAACAACTTTTAATGATTGGAGGAGTAGAGAGATACTTCCAAATAGCTAAGTGTTTCAGAGATGAGGACTTAAGAGCAGATAGACAGTTTGAGTTTACTCAATTAGACGTTGAGATGTCATTTGTTGAGATGGACGATGTAATGAATACAATAGAAGGGCTAGCTAAAAATGTATTTACAGCTATAACTGGGGAAGTTGCAGATTATAAATTCCCAAGAATGCCTTATGCTGAAGCTATGTCAAGATTTGGTTCTGATAAACCAGATGTAAGATTTGGTGTAGAGTTAAAAGATTTAACAGAGATAGCTAAAAACTGTGGATTTAAAGCATTTAAAGATGTAGCTGATAATGATGGTTTAGTAAAATGTATAACAGCTCCAAAAGCTTTTGAAAAATTCTCTAGAAAAGTTTTAGGAGAGTATGAAGAGTATGCAAAGAGATACTTCGGTGCTAAAGGAATGGCTTATGTAAAAATAGCTGAAGATGGAAGTATAACTTCTCCAATAGCTAAATTCTTCTCAGAAGAAGAGATGAAAGCAATAATAGCAAAAGCTGAAGCTAATCCTGGAGATGTAATTTTAATAATAGCTGATAAAGCAAAAGTTGTATATGGAGCTTTAGGAGCTATGAGACTTAGAATAGGAAAAGAATTAGACTTAATCAATAATGATGAGTTTAAATTCCTATGGGTAGTAGATTTCCCAATGTTCACTTATGATGAAGAAGAGGGAAGATACAAAGCAGAACACCATCCATTTACTTCTATAAAAGCTGAAGATATGGAAGCTTTCTTAGGAGGACAAACTGATGGTATCAGAACAAATACTTATGACATGGTATTAAACGGATTTGAAATTGGAGGAGGTTCTATAAGAATATTCAATCCAGAAATCCAAAACAAAGTGTTTGAAAGACTAGGATTCTCTTATGAAGAGGCAAGAGAGAAGTTTGGATTCTTTGTCGATGCATTCAAATATGGAGCACCACCTCATGGAGGGCTTGCTTTTGGAATAGATAGATGGCTTATGGTAATGTTGAAAGAAGCTTCTATAAGAGAAGTTATTCCTTTCCCAAAAACAAATAAAGGTCAATGTTTAATGTCAGAAGCACCAAATATTGTTGACAAAGAGCAATTAGATGAACTAAATATAGCAGTAACTTATAAAGAAGAAGAAAAAATAGAAAAATAAAAAAATTTTAACACTTGAAAAATTTATAAATAAGTGATATAATTTCCTTAACAAGAATAGATATCTGACCTATTCGTTATTTCTTGAGGTTTTGGGCCTAATGTCGTCACGGGGTTGGCGCTGCTTTCAGTAGCTCAGCAAAGTCACGAATAGCTTAGAGCTTAAGTTGATTACGGACTCTGTATGCTGTTAGTAACTGACTACCACTTATGGTTTTGGCGACTAAAACTGTATTGAAGACGGTAGGTTGGAGCTTTTCTTTTGGGACTTTGTCCCTTTTTTTTATTTTTAAGTAAAATGTCACAAATTAAGTTGAAAAGAAGGTGAATATATGAAAATTATAGATAAAGAGATAGCTAGAATTTTTGAAGAAACAGTAGCAAAACTTTATGGTGATAAAGAGTTAAAAAAAATAGAGATATCAGTAGCTACAAATGAAAAGTTTGGAGATTTTCAAACTAACTTTGCAATGATGAACTCAAAAATAATAGGAAATAATCCAAGAGCTATTGCTCAAGAGATAGTAGATAATTTAATAGAAAATGAGGTAATAGAAAAGTTAGAGATAGCTGGACCAGGATTTATAAATATATTTTTAAAAAGTGAATATTTAGGTGAGTTACTAAAAAAATCAAGAGTTGAGGAGTATGATTTTTCTTTCCTAAATAGAGAGGGAGATGTTGTAATAGATTTTTCATCACCTAACATAGCTAAAAGAATGCACATAGGACATCTACGTTCTACAATAATAGGAGATGCTATAGCTAGAGTATATAGATATTTAGGTTATCATGTAGTGGCTGATAACCATATTGGAGACTGGGGAACTCAGTTTGGAAAACTTATTATAGGATATAGAAGATGGCTAGATAGAGAGGCTTATGAGGCTAATGCTATAGAGGAACTTGAAAGAGTTTATGTAGAATTTACAAAACAAGCTGAAGAGCATCCAGAACTAGAAGAGGAAGCTAGGCTTGAGCTTAAAAAGTTACAAGATGGAGGTGAAGAAAACTTTGCTCTTTGGAAAGAGTTTATAAAGGTTTCATTAGATGAATATGCTAAGCTTTATGGAAGATTAGATGTACACTTTGATACTTATTATGGAGAATCTTTCTACCATGATATGATGCAAGGTGTTGTAGAAGAACTAGTTGAAAAGAAAATAGCAGTAGAAGATGATGGAGCAAAGGTAGTATTTTTCCCAGAGGAAGAAAACCTATTCCCATGTATAGTTCAAAAGAAAGATGGAGCCTTCCTATACTCAACTTCAGATATTGCTACAGTTAAATTTAGAAAAGATAACTACAATATAAATAAGATAATCTATTTAACTGATGAGAGACAACAAGACCACTTTAAGCAATTCTTTAGAATAACTGATATGTTAGGATGGGATGTTCCTAAACATCACATCTGGTTTGGAATAATGAGATTTGCTGATGGAGTATTCTCTACAAGAAAGGGAAATGTAATAAGACTTGAGCAACTTATGGATGAAGGAAAGAAAAGAGCTTATGAGATAGTAAACGAGAAGAACCCAGATCTATCTGCTGAAGAGAAAGAGAATATATCTGAAGTAGTTGGAGTAGGAGCTATAAAATATGCTGACCTTTCTCAAAATAGACAAAGTCCTATTATATTTGAATGGGATAAGATACTTAGCTTTGAAGGAAATACAGCTCCATACCTACAATACTCTTATGCTAGAATTCAATCAATTTTAAGAAAAGCTGAGTCTGAAGGAAAAGCGATAGATTATACTAAAACAATTATGATAAATACTCCACAAGAGAGAGCTTTAGCTAATCATATAGCAGCTTTCCCTATGGCTGTAATAAAAGCATCAGAAACATTTAAACCAAATGTAATAGCTGACTATTTATTTGAACTAGCTAAGAAATTTAATAGTTTCTATAATAGTTGTCCAATACTTAATCAAGAAGATGAGGTACTGTTCTCAAGAGGACTTCTTGCTAAAGTAGCTGGAGAGACTATAAAAGATGGATTAGATTTATTAGGAATTAAAACTTTAGAGAGAATGTAATTAAGAATATATGGTAATAAATTTAGAGAGAGTGTAGCCAACTCTCTCTTTTCTTTTAATATAAATTAAGTTATAATATAATAAAATTATAGCTAATTTGTATAAGGAGATTGTATGGAGCTAGTAAAGAGTATAGAAAAAGGGGAAAGTAAAACAATTGAATTTAAAGAGAGCATTCCAACTGGAAAACAGATATCTCAAACAGTAATAGCTTTTGCAAATGGTGCTGGAGGAAAAATTTTGATTGGAATAAGAGATACTAGAGAAATAGTTGGAATTGATGAAAAAGAAGATATTTTTAAAGTAATGGATAGTTTGAATGCTATGATTTATGATAATTGTTATCCAAATATAAATTATGACATATACACAGAAAATATAGAAGATAAGATAATAGTCGTTATAGAAGTTTTCCCTGGAAATTTAAAGCCATACTATTTAAAAAGTTTAGGTAAAGAAAATGGGACATATATAAGAGTAGGAGCAAGTAATAGAATAGCATCTTTTGAAAATCTTTTAGAATTAGAAAGACAGAGAAATAATATTACATTTGATGAAGAAATTGAATGGGAAAAAAGTGTAGAAAATATAGATATATCAATATTAAGAAAATTTTTTACAAAAAATGGAAAAGAATTATCTCAAGAGAAACTTTTTAATCTAGGACTTTTAAAAAAAGTTGGAGAGAAAGTATATTTAACCAAAGGATTAGGGATTATTTTAGGAATTTATGAAAATACAAATATAAATTGTGCAAGATTCAAAGGAAAAACAATGGATACTTTTTTAGATAAAAAAGAGTTAGTAGGAGATATATTTAGTAAGATAGAAAACATTCAGCTTTTTTTACAAAATCATCTTAAAATTAGAAGTGAATTTGATGGATTTCAAAGAAAAGATTTTTTAGAAATTCCTGAAACAGCCTTGAGAGAAGCAATAATCAATGCTTTGGTTCATAGAGATTATTCTAATCAAGGAAGGGATATAAAGATAGGAATTTATGATGATATTGTAGAAATTGTATCTCCTGGTTCATTACCAAGTACTCTTACAATAGAACAAATTTATAGTGGTAGATCTGAGATAAGAAATAGGGTAATAGCTAGAATTTTTAAGGAGTTAGGTTTTATAGAGAGATGGGGTAGTGGAATAAATAGAATGATAAATTTATGTAAAAATTCTAATATAAGAGAACCAGAAGTAAGAGAGACAGGAGATAGTGTATCTGTTATATTTTATAGAATATCAGATACCGCCACATTACCGCCAGATACCGCCACATTACCGCCAGATACCGCCACATTAACAATAGATATGATTTTAACAGATAAAGAAAAAGAGATTTTAAATTTTCTTTCTTCAGAAAAAAAAGGAAGAAAAGAGATAGAAAAAGAGTTAAAATTAAGTTCAAGGAGAACAAGAGAGATTTTAAAGAATTTACAAGATAAAGGATTAATTATAATGATTGGAAGGGGTCCTAAAACTACATATATAAAGAAGAGCTAATATTTATTAAGGTTTTCTATTCTCTACTTGTTATATATTGTAAGTAAAAAAATATATGGTATAATAGATAGGGAATAAATTATACAGGAGAGAAAAGATGAAAAAAGTTTTATATAGTTTAATAGGAATAATAGTACTATTATTTATCTTGATAGGAACATTTATCTATTTTCAAATAAGTGGAAAAAGTGATTATAATTTAGATTTGACAATAGAAAGAAATCAACCATTGATGAAATCTTTATCACCTTTAGAAAAAAGTGATAGTTTAATTTTTAAATTGTATCTTAAATCAAGAAATAGTGGTAGAGATATAAAAGCAGGACAGTATCATATAGAGGGGAGTTATTCTTTAAAGGAGTTAATAGATATATTAGAATCTGGAAAGGGAAGAATGGTAAAAGTAACTATTCCAGAGGGGTTCAGCATAGGGCAAATTGTTGAACATTTAGAAAAATTAGGGCACATTAACAAAGATGAGTTCTATAGAGAGCTAAATCAAGCTTCTAAGAGTTTTCCATATCCTACTCCAAATGGAAATTTTGAAGGATATCTATATCCAGAAACATATTATTTACCAGAGAATTATGATGAGAAGATTTTAATAGATACAATGTTAAAGGAGTTTTTAAAAAAATTTCCAAGTGAAAAATACTCAGATAAAGAGGAATTTTATCAAAAGTTGATAATGGCTTCTATTTTAGAGAGAGAGGCTATGGTAAAAAGTGAAAAACCAATAATGGCATCTGTATTTTACAATAGAATGAAAAGAGGAATGACTCTTTCCTCTGATGCAACAGTAAACTTTGTATATAATTATAGTAAAAAGAGAATATATTATAAGGATTTAAAGGTAGATTCTCCATATAATACATATAAATATAAGGGATTGCCTCCAGCACCAATTTGTAATCCAGCAATAGATTCAGTAGAAGCTGCCTATAATCCCGCAACTACAGATTATCTATTTTTTGTAGCTAGAGGGGATGGAAGTCATTATTTTAGCAAAACTTATAGAGAACACTTAAATTTTCAAAGGAATAATAAAAAATAAGGAGCAAAGATGAAGAAAATTCTTTTAACAGCAATAAATAGCCAGTATGTTCATCTAAATGTGGCTGTTAGATATTTAAAAAAATACGTGGAAAAAAATAGTGATGTAAAATTAGATATATATGAAACAAATATACTGT
>DXSD01000078.1 GCA_019410665.1 Fusobacterium sp. | reverse complement strand
GTATAAGAGACAGGTGGTAATGAGATAGTATATATATGCTAATATCCTCATTATTACTCCTCAAATATAAATGTTTTACTCTATATTGTACCCTTTATAAAAGTAAAAAGTCAAGGAATTTTCTAAAATCTAACAGGAACCACTTTAGAAATTCCAATTTCTTTATTCATTGTTACTCCAAAAATAGTTTCAGACTCTCTCATTGTATCTTTGTTGTGAGTAATTAAAATAAATTGTGATTTATCAGTAAACTCTTTTAGCTTACTAATTAATTTTCTCGTATTTTTCTCATCAAGGGCAGCTTCAATTTCATCTAAGAAAGTGAAAGGACTTGGTTTGAACATAAATATACCCATGATAAAAGCAATAGCTACCATTGATTTTTCTCCTCCTGATAGAAGAGAAAGAGATTGTCTCTTTTTATTTTTGAATTTTACAAAGATTTCTACACCACACTCATCAAAATTTTCAGGATTATTTAAAATTAATTTTCCTTCAGCATTATTAATGGTTTCCATACACATTTTATTAAAGTTTTCATCTATGGCTTTATAGGCAGAGAAAAATCTTGAATGAATAGTTTCATCAATCTCTTTTATAAGATTAAGAAGTACATTTTTACCATTGACTAAGTCTTCTTTTTGAGTGACTAAGAAACTATACTTTTCACTTAACTCTTTGAATTCTTCAATAGCTAGTAGATTTACAGCTTGGAAATTTTTTAATCTATTATCTAAAACTTTTAATTTTTCTTTAAAAGTTTTAATGTTTTCTACCTCAATCTCTATTCCAGTTATATCTTCTAAGCTCTCTAAGTTTTCACAAATTTTTTCAAGTTCAAATTTTAATCTTCCAATAGAATCAGTAAGTTTATTGAGGGTATCTTTTTTATGAAGAAGATATGAATCTAACTCTTTTCTCTTTTTAATAAGGGTTCTTTCCTCTTCACTTAGCTCTTCATTTTTCTTTTTCTTTTCAACAATATCAGAGTTTTCACTTTCATATCTCTGAAGTTTTTCATCTATCTCTTGAGTAAGAGATTGTTCTATTTTTTCAAGTTCTAAAATTTCATTATTAAGTTGTGAAATTTTAGCAAGGATAACCTCTTTTTCTGAGAAAAGAATGTCATACTCTTTTTTCTCTCTCTCTTTTTCTCTCTCAATTTGTTCTATTCTATCTTGAGAGTTTAAGAATATAATTTTCTTGTCAGAGAACTCCTCTTTTTTCTTATTAATAACCTCATTGATTTTTTGTCCCTTAACAATATCCTCTTCCTCTTCTTTTTTTAGACTTTCAATGATTGAAGCTATTTTTTCCTTTTCATCATTGGAGTTAGAGATTCTTTTTTCAAACTCTTCATTATATCTTGTTTCATCTTCTAGCTCTATTTTAATAGTTCTTATCTCTTTTGTTATTCTCTCTACCTTAGAGTTACAATCTTCAAAGGTTTCTTGGGCAAGTCTAACTTGCTTTCTAATCTCTTCTTGATTAGCATCGATTTTGTCTATCTCATTTTCAAAGCTTTCTAACTCTTTACTTATCTTTCCTTGTTCCTCTACACTTTGAGAAATAAGTTTAGAAAGTCTATTACTTTCTTCAGTAAGTTGCTTAATCTCTCTTTTTCTTTCAAAAAGTTGACTAGCAGTGGAGTTACTAGCTTCTCCCCCAGTTATTCTTCCACGAGAACTTAAAAGTTCTCCACCTAAAGTTACAACATTTCCAGAGAATAGTGAGTTTTTAACAATTTTTAAAGCTGTATCCATATTTTCTACAACAAGGAGATTTCCCAATATAAATTCAGCTACAATTTTATATCTTTCAGAAGTTTCTACTAAGTTGGAAGCAAGACCAATAACCCCATCAATACTTAGATTTAATTCTTTTTTACTTCCAACTTTTATAGTATCAAGAGCTAAGAATGAGGCTCTTCCAGCTTTTTTTTCTTTAAGTACATTTATAGCTTTTTTAGCCACTTCACTAGTAGAAACAATTATATCTTGGATATTTCCAGGAACCCCAGCTTCAATAGCTTTCATATACTTTTCAGGAACATTGATTAAAGAGATAAAAACTCCCTCTACACCTGGGATTTTACTATTTAGTACCTCTTTAACTCCTTTAAAAAATCCCTCATTATTCTCTTCCATTCTTAATAAAGCTTGTAACTTAGCAGAATATCTCTTTTCATCATATTCAGAAGTTCTAATAATTTCAGAAAGTTTATTTATTCTTTGACTACACTTACTAATTTCAGATTCTAAAAACTCTCCTCTTTTCTTCATATCTTCTAAAGTTTTGAGTTTTTCCTCTTTCGATTTTTTTGCTTGAGTAAGTTCTTGTTCAGCAACTATTAATTTCTTATTAGCAGTGTCTAATTCATCTTGTAGGGATTTTATTTTATTAATACTTCCCTTTGCTCTTCTACTAGAGTTTTCAATTTCGTTGATAAGCTTCATTCTTTCAAGCTCAAGCTCCATAACTCTTCTTTTTTTCAATTCTCTAGCAGTGTTAAAATCCTCTTTTTCTTTTTCAAGTTCTCTAATTTCCTCTTCAAAAATTTGATTTTCCTCTGAAAGAGCTTCCACCTTTTGAGCAATTGAAACTCCTTCTTTTTCTAAGTTTTGAAGAGAGATATTTTTTTCTTCTAATTTTATATCATTTTGTTTAACTCTTTCATCTCTATCTAGGACTTCTCTTTTATAACTAGCACATCTTTCTGAAACTCTAACCTTTTCCTTTTCTTTACTTTCAATCTCTCTTTTAAGCTCTTGATTTTTATTTCCATTTTCTTCAATATATTTTTTAAGTTCACTTTTTTCTCTATCAATAGATTCTAATCTACTTTCAATTTGAGAAAACTCTTTTTCAAGATCAGTAGTTTCTTGAGAAAGTTTATCTTTAGTAAGGGAGTTTTCTTCAAACTCTTTATTTTTAAATTCGTATTCACAAAGATATATCCCTTTAGCTAGAGAATCTCTTTCACCTTTAAGAGAGAGAAACTCTTGAGCTTTATCAGCTTGTTTTTCAACTTTTTCTTTATTCTCTTTAACTTCATTTAAGACTAAGTCTATTTTTTCTAACTCTGTATCAACATTTTCTAAATTTTTAGTTGCTTCATTTTTCTGCCCTTGGAATTTTTTTATTCCAGCAGCTTCCTCTATAATTCCTTTTATCTCTTTAGAGGAAGAACCGATAATTCTTTCAACTTTTCCCTGCCCAATTACAGAGTAAGCACTTTTTCCAACTCCAGTATCTAAAAATAGATTTCCAATATCTTTTAATCTTGCTTTTGAATCATTGATAAAGTATTCATTTTCTCCAGAAGAGTGTAATTTTCTTGTGATTTTTATCTCGTCATTTTCAACTTGTAAAAAACTATCACTATTATCAATATATAAAGAAACTTCAGCAAAATTCATTGGTTTCTTATCTTTTCCACCAGAGAATATGACATCAGCACTCTCTTTTGCTCTAATATTCTTATAAGATTGCTCTCCTAATACCCAAAGAACAGCATCAAGAATATTGGATTTTCCACTTCCATTAGGACCTACTATTGATGTAAGCCCTCTATTAAACTCTATATGAACTTTTTCACCAAAGGATTTAAAACCAAAAATTTCTACTCCTTTTAAAAACATTTTGCACCTCTATTATCTGTAATATTAATCTTGAAACTCATCAATTGCTTTCCAAGTAATAACTCGTACATCAGAGTAATCTTGAGATTTTTTAGAGCAACAATTACCACAAGCTCCACTTTTTTTAGAGCAATCACCACAATTTTCATGTGAGGAACACTCCTCTTTTTCTCTTTTTTGATACTCTTCATAAGTTTCTAAATATCCCTCTTGAAGAAGATTTTTATAAGAGTTTTCTAGCTCTTCATAGGTAATTCCTAAATTTTTGACAATAGCTAGATCACTATATACTCCAGCTGATAACAAAAATTTTATAACCTTAATATCTGTATCTGTTAAATTTCTACTCATAAAACTCCCTTCTATTTTTTTCTAAATAATCCTACTCCATCGCCAAAAGGAAGAAGAACAAACTCTCCACCCTCTCTATTGTAAAGATAGTCAATAAACTCATTTAATCTTTTAACTATTGTTTTAAATCTTTTAGGATACTCTTTATAAAGATATCCTCTAAACATAATGTTATCAATAAAAATTACTCCCTCTGGATTAAGAAGCTTGTAAGAATCTTCAAAAAACTCCATATAATGACCTTTAGAAGCGTCAATAAAGACAAAATCAAAGGTATCATTAATTTTTTTGATCTCCTCTACAGCATCTCCCTTTATAGATATAATATTTTTAAGTCCAGATTTTTTAAAGTTTTCTTGAGCAAGCTGATATCTCTCTTCATCTATCTCAATTGTATAAAGTTTTCCACCATTTTTTTCAATCTCTTTTCCCATAAGAATTCCAGAATATCCAATAGCTGTACCAACTTCTAAAATATTTTTTATTCCTTTACTTCTTACAATAAATTTTAAATACTCAGCAATCTCTTTAGTAACTATAGGAACATTGAACTCTTGTGCATACTTTTCCATTTCAAGTATAAGTTCATCATTTTCCTTAATTTTACTAATTATATATTCATTTGCATCTTTTAATTCTTCTAACATACTCTTCCTTTCTCTTCACTTTCTTCAATTCATAAATTACACAATTCTTTGAGTTTTCTTTTACTATATCTATTAAGTTCTATAAATTACAAAAGCTATAAAATAACTTATGATTTTTTAAGTTTTACTATATAAAATCCGTCTAAGATATCCTCTTTATAATCTACAGTGAAACCTCCAACACTATCATATGTTCCATTTACATTTTCTGGAATATATAACTCTACTGTTTTAAAGTTTGGATATTTTTCTAAAAACTTTTTAATATTTTCTCTATTCTCCTCTTTTAAAATAGTGCAAGTACTATAAACCAGCTCTCCATTATCCTTTAAAATTTGAGAAGCAGATTCTAAAATTTCAAATTGAAGTTTAGCAAGCTCCTCTACATTTTCATTGGTTTTATTGTATATAGCTTCAGGTTTTTTTCTTAAAACTCCATAACCACTACAAGGGGCATCAACTAAGATTTTATCAAACTTTTTTCCCTGTTGATTTAATTTTCTTGCATCCATTTTTACAGGAGTAACAATATCAACACCACATTTATGACAATTTTCTTCAATAAGTTTAAGCTTATGTGGATATATATCAAGAGCTAGAAGCTCACCAGTGTTTTTCATAAGTTCACCTAATACAGCAGTTTTTCCTCCAGGAGCACTACAAGTATCAAGTACTGATTCTCCAGGTTGAGGATTTAAATTTCTAGCTGAAAGATATGATGAAGCATCTTGAACTATTATTTTTCCAGCTTTAAACTCCTCACTATAAAGTAAAATACCAGAATCTACATAGTAAACACTATCTACTTTTTTTATAATATCTATCTTTTTCTCTTGTAAAAGTTGCTCAAACTCTTCACAACTATATTTTAAACTGTTAACTCTAAAACTTATATATGGAATTTTTTTGAGAGATTGTAAGAATTTTTCTCCCTCCTCTATTCCATATTCAAATATAAGTTTTTCATAAAACCATTGAGGATAAGAAAGATATATATAATTTTTTCCATTGGTTTTTAACTCTTTAACATCCTCTTCCCACTCTCTTTGATAACTTCTAAGAACTCCGTTGATAAATTTACCAACAGGAACTCCAAATTTTTTCTTGGCAAGCTCTGTAGCTTCCCAAATTACTCCTTTATCATCACTTTTCATAAAGCTCATTTGATACATAGAAATCCTTAAAATATTTCTAATCCAATCTTTTTTTATAGTAGTGGTTCTCTTATCTATTTCATAATCAAGAAAAATCTTGTTTCTGATTACCCCATAAAAAAGTTCAGTAATAAATCCTCTCTCCTTTTTTGAAAGAGGGTTCTCTTTAAAATATTCATTGAGGGCGATATTAGAGTATTTTCCATTTTCTACCTCTTTTATTAAGCTGATAACTCTAGCTTTTATATTCATTTATTACCTCCTAATTTTTCATTCATATATATTATACAATATTTACAAAGTATTTTGTAGTATATAGAATTTTTATTTGCCTTTTTTCAATTAAAATGGTAATCTATAGAGGAAGAAAAAAATATATGTGGAGGTTTTTTAAATGGAGGTTCCGTTGGAAGATATTTATAGTTATTTAGAAACAAATCAGCTTAACAAGGTGAGAGAGTTATTGCTTGATATGCAACCTGTTGATATTGCAGAATATTTTGAGGATATGAGCAAAGAGCAGAGTTTAAAACTTTTTAGAATTTTACCTAAAAGTGTGTCAGCAGATGTATTTTCTTATCTCTCTTCTGATAAACAGCAAGAGATTATTGAAAACATAACAGATGAAGAGATTCGTAACATTGTAAATGATATGTTTATTGATGATACTGTAGATTTTATTGAAGAGATGCCAGCTAATATAGTTGATAAGATTTTACAAAATACAAATTCAGATATGAGAAATCTTATTAACCAATTTTTAAGATATCCAGAAAATAGTGCTGGTAGTGTTATGACTGTAGAGTATGTTTCATTGAAAAATGATATGAATATTGGACAAGCATTACATTCTATAAAAAGATTTGGAATTGATAATGAAACAATAGATATTTGTTACATTATAGATAATCAAAGAAAACTTGTTGGTTATATATCATTAAAAAAATTGATATTTTTAGATGATGATGTACCATTATTTGAAGCTATGGAAACAAATGTAGTAAGTTGTCATACTACAGATGACCAAGAAAATATTGCTTCAGATTTTAGAAAATACGACTTAACATCTATGCCAGTTGTAGATAATGAAGATAGACTTGTTGGAATTATCACAATAGACGACGTAGTAGATGTAATTGATCAAGAAAATACTGAGGATATGCAAAAAATGGCAGCACTAGCTCCTTCAGATGAGGAGTATTTAAAGGAATCTGTTTTTTCATTGGTGAAACAAAGAATAGGTTGGCTTTTAATTTTGATGATATTAGCAACTTTTACAGGAATAATTATTAGAACTTATGAGGGAGTTTTACAATCAGCAATTGTTTTAATCTCTTTTATTCCTATGCTTATGTCAACAGGAGGAAATGCAGGTTCACAAGTTTCTATGTTAATTACTCGTGGAATTGCCTTAGAAGAGATTGAGCTTTCAGATATTTGGGAAATATTTTGGAAAGAGTTAAGAGTTAGTGTGATAATTGGTATTGTTTTATCTCTAGTAAATTTCTTAATTATTTACTATTTAAGTGATATAAACTTTACAGTTTCTTTTGCAATATCACTAAGTCTATTTATAACTATTATTATAGCTAAGGTTGTAGGAAGTACTCTTCCAATTGTAGCTAAAGGATTTAAACTTGATCCTGCTATTATAGCGAGCCCTCTTATTACAACAATAATAGACGCTTGTGCCTTAATAGTATTTTTTTTAGTGTCAACTCATTATTTACATTTAACATAGAATTTTATAAGATACAAGATAGAAGAAAATTTTATTTTCTTAATGAGGGTAATTTTTTCTTCTTTTTATTTGTTTCATATTTTTAGACATCTGTTCCCTACTTTTGATATATATTATATTCATCAACGACTTATATCTCTCACACTTTACTAAAATTTCTCCTTTCAAAATAGAAAACTCTTTCCATTTATGGTATAATTTAAGAGAGGATTAGAATAGAAAAACTATAGAGAGGGGGGTAGGGTATGAAACCTATTGGAATAGGAATAGATGATTTTAGGAAAATAATATCAACAAATAGTTTTTATATTGATAAAACAAAATTTATAGAGGATATAGAAGAAAATACAACAGAGGTACAACTTATTACTAGACCAAGAAGATTTGGAAAGAGTATGAATATGTCAATGTTAAAATATTTTTACAACATAGAAAACAGAGAGGAAAATAGAAAACTATTTAACAACCTTTATGTAGAAAAATCTCCAATATTTTCACAGCAAGGAAAATACCCTGTAATTTTTATTTCCTTTAAGGATATAAAGGCTACAAGTAGTTCAGAGATGATGGAGAGTATAAGATCTTTAATGAAAAACTTATATGATAGTTTTGAATATATTAGAGAAAAATTAAATTCAAGTAATTTGATGGAGTTTGATGAGGTTTGGTTAAAGAAAGATAAGAATACTCTTAAAAACTCCCTTGTAAATTTAACTAAATATTTATATCAATATTACAATCAAGAGGTAATTTTGTTGATAGATGAGTATGACACTCCAATAATCTCAGCCTATGAATATGGTTACTATGATGAGATAAAAACTTTTTTTACCACAATGTATGGCAGTGTATTAAAAGGGAATATTTCCTTAAGAAAAGCGGTACTAACTGGAATAATGAGAATATCTAAAGAGAACATCTTTTCTGGGCTAAATAATATTAAGGTAAACTCTATCTTAGAGAGTAACTTTTCTGAATATTTTGGATTGACAGAGGCAGAAGTAGAGCAATCGTTAAAAGACTATGGAATAGAATATAAATTAGATGAGATACAAACTTGGTACAATGGATATAACTTTGGAGGTACTAGGGTATATAACCCATTTAGTATAACAAGTTATTTGGATAGAAGAAAGATTATGCCCTATTGGGTAAATACTTCAAGTAACACCTTAATCAACAAAGTTTTAAAAGAGGCAAACTCCTCAATATTTGAAGATTTAGCTAAACTATTTCAAGGAGAGGTAATAGAAAAAACTATTGATATATATTCAAACTTCAATGATTTAAAGAGTAGTAAACAGATTTGGTATCTACTAACTAATGCTGGGTATCTAACTCCTGTGGAGGAGATAAATTTTGGTAAGTATAGTATAAAAATACCAAATGAAGAGGTACACTACTTTTTTGAAAAGGATTTCTTAGATAAGTTTTTAGGGGATTCTGATAATTTTGGAGATGTACTTGAGTATTTCCTAAGGGGTAGATTTGAAGATTTTACCTATGAGTTAGAAAATATTATGCTAACCAATGTAAGTTGTTTTGATTTCAATGTCAATGCAAATGAGGCTTACTATCATGTATTTATCTTAGGAATGATGTTGGCACTAAGAAGAGAATACTTTGTTCATTCAAATAAAGAAGCAGGAAGAGGTAGGTTTGATTTACTAATCGAACCAAAGGATAAAAATAAGAATGGTTTTGTAATAGAGTTCAAAGCACCAAAGGTAGAAACCTCATTAGAAAAGGAAAGTCAAGAGGCACTAAATCAGATAGAGAGAAATGGCTATGATGTGGAACTAAAAGAAAAAGGAATAGAGAACATTTACTATGTAGGTATGGCATTTCATAAAAAAAATTTTAAATTAGCTTGGAAAAAGTTAATATCTTAAATAAAAATTTAACTTACTAAGAGGAGAACTTAAGAATTACTCCAGAC
>DXSD01000077.1 GCA_019410665.1 Fusobacterium sp. | reverse complement strand
AGATTCATATGTTGTAGTCTAACCCTAAATATTTTTAAGGAAAAAGATGAACAGTTGGTTCATCTTTTTTCTTTTTTTGTATTTTTTTGTTAGATTTGATATAATATTTAAAAGAAATTAAGGGAGATATATTAATATGAAATTATCAGTTGCTATGATAACTAAAAATGAAGAGAGAAACTTAGAGAGGACACTAAAATCTGTAGCTGGTTTTGCTGATGAGATAGTTATAGTAGATAGTGGTTCTACAGATAGAACAGAAGAGATAGCAAAAAAATATGGAGCTAAATTTTATGTAGAACCTTGGAAAGGTTATGGGGAACAAAGAAACTCTGCCATTGATAAAGCTTGTGGAGAGTGGATTTTAAATATTGATGCTGATGAGGAGATATCACCACAACTTGCAAAAAAAATAAAAGAGATATTGAAAAATAATAATCAAACTTTAAAAGTGTTTGAAATAAATAGAATGTCTGTATGTTTTGGAAAAAAGATAAAATATGGGGGCTGGGGAACTTCCTATGCAGTTAGATTATTTTTAAAAAATAGTGGGCATTTTAATAAAAACACTGTACATGAATCCTTTGAAACAAAGGAGAAAATATATAAACTAAAAGAGGATATATATCATCATAGCTATCTAACTTTAGGAGATTATTTTACAAAGTTTAATCGTTATACTACAGAGGGAGCTTTAGAGTATTATAAAAGAGGAAAAAAATGTAATATATTTCAAATAGTTATCAATCCTATTTTTAAATTTATAAGAATGTATTTAATTAGATTGGGATTTTTAGATGGAAAAGAGGGATTTTTACTAGCTTGTACAAGTTCTCTTTATACTATGGTAAAATATTATAAGTTACATGAGATATATAAAAATAAAAGTTATATTGAAAAATAAGAGGAAGGATATATGGAGATAAAAAGAATAATAGTATCTAGAACCGATAAGATAGGGGATTTAATTCTTTCAATTTCAAGTTTTTTTATGGTAAAAAAGATGTATCCACAGGCTGAGTTAGTAGTTTTAGTTAGAAAATATAATTATGAAATTGTAAAAAACTTACCCTATGTAGATAGAATTTTAAAGATAGATGAGTACACTCAAGAGGATCTGTTAAATAAGATAGTATATTTTAATGCTGATATCTTTATAGCACTATACAATGATAAATTTGTTTCTAGACTGGCTAAAGCAAGTAAAGCTCCTATTAAGGTAGGACCTCTATCTAAGCTATATTCATTTTTTACTTTTAATAAAGGAGTTTGGCAAAAAAGATCTAAATCTATAAAAAATGAAGCTGAGTATAATTTAGACTTAGTAAAAAAAGTTGATCCTCAGAGATATGACGAGGTTTTTGAATTAAATACTCAAATTTATTTAGGAGAAGAGAATAAAAAAGCAGCAGAAACTTTTTTTTCTACATATAAGATTTCAGGAAAAACTTTAGTAGTAAATCCTTTTATAGGGGGTTCTGCAAAAAATATTAAAGATGAAGAGTATGCTTCTTTATTACAAAGATTTAGAGATGCTAATCCAGATAAAACTGTAATTATAATCTGTCATATTTCAGAGGAAGAAAGAGGAGAAAGACTGTTAAAGAGCATTGGAAGAGATAAAGTTTATCTCTATGCTAATGGTGGAGATCTATTAAATATAGCAGCTATAATAGCTAAAGGAGATGTCTATTTAGGTGCTTCTACTGGACCTACTCATATTGCAGGAGCTCTTCAAAAAAGAATTGTAGGAATATATCCAGCAAAAGCAACTCAAAGTACTACTAGATGGGGAGTATTTGGAAATGATAAAGTTAAATATTTAATTCCAGATGAAAATAATCCAAAAGAGGATTATAAAAATCCATATTTTGATAAATATGATAAGGATATGGAGGAAAAGCTGATTAAGTATATTGAGGAGAGCTTCCTTTTAGAAGAGGGTGAGAAAAATTAGAATTTTAATTATTCATACAGCATTTATTGGGGATATTGTTCTATCAACTCCCCTTATAAAAAAATTGAGAGATACTTATCCTAAGGCTGAGATAAGTTATCTAACCACTCCAGTAGGAGCTTCAATTTTAAGAAATAATCCATATTTAACTCACATTATTGAATATGATAAAAGAGGGGAACATAGAGGATTAAAAGGATTTTGGTCAATAGCTAAAAAATTAAAAATGGAAGCATACAATTTAGTAATAACTCCTCATAGATATTTGAGAAGTACATTTTTAACTTTTTTAACAGGGGCTCCAATAAGAAGAGGATATGACAATGCAACTGCATCTTTTCTTTATAATGAGAAATTCCATTATGATAAAAATAAACATGAAGTTGAAAAATTACTTTCCTTTGTTCCTAAGAATGAAGGAAAAAGGTATGAGATAGAACTTTTTCCCAGTGAATTGGAAAAAGAAAAAGTAGATAGTTTATTACAAGGAGCTAAGGAAAAGATGGTAGTAATAGCTCCAGGAAGTAAATGGTTTACAAAAAAATGGCCTTTAGAATATTTTAACAGAGTAATAAAAGATTTAGAGAAAAGAGATGAGGTAACAGTTGTAATCATAGGAGGAAGAGAGGAACTCTTGTTAAATATACCTCTATCTAAGAATTCTATTGATTTAAGAGGAAAAACAACTCTATTAGAATTAGCAGAGGTGATTTCAAGAGCTAAAATTGTTTTAACAAATGATTCATCTCCTATTCATATAGCCTCAGCTTTTCCAAAGGTTAAGATACTGGCTATATTTGGACCTACAGTTAAAGAGTTAGGTTTCTTTCCATGGTCAAATAATAGTAAAGTGTTTCAGGTGGAGAATTTAGAGTGTAGACCATGTTCTCTACATGGGGGAAACTCTTGCCCTAAAAAGCATTTTAAGTGTATGCTTGATATAAAGCCGGAAGCTATATTAGAAGAGATAAATAAGAGCTTAGAGAGTGAAGAGATATGAGATGTTTAAAATTTGAAGATGAGTATTTATACTTTGATGATGAAAAAAGTATAAAATTATATGACAAAATAAAAAACACCTGTTATAATATACTTAAAGTCTTAAAAGATGATCAAAGAAGTTATGTTGCTCTTATAGAGATAGATGGAGAAAAATATGTATATAAAGAACCTAGAGAGAAGAACAGAAGAAAATGGCAAAGGTTTCTTAGTATATTTAGAGGTAGTGAGAGTAAAAGAGAGTATCAAAATATAAAAAAGATAATAGAAGCAGGGTTTAATGGAGCTACTCCATATTTTGCTTTAGAAAAAAGAAAGTGGTTAATATCTGTGGATTCTTATTTGCTCTATTCTTACATAAAAGGAAGTGAAGCTAAAGTTGAGGATATTAATCTAGTATTAGAAGAGTTAAAAAAAATTCATAATAAAGGGTATCTTCATGGAGATTCCCATATGGCTAATTTCTTAGTAAATAATGAAAAGGTATATCTTATAGATACCAAGCTTATAAAGAATATATATGGAAAGTTTGGAGAAATTTTTGAATTGATAACTTTAGAAGATAGTAGTCCTATTTCGTTGAAGTATGATAAGGAAAGTTTTTACTATAAAGGGGCTATTTTATTAAAAAAATATCTTTTAGGATTAGGAGATTTAAAAAAGAGGATAAGAGGAAAAAAATAGGAGAAAAAAGTGAAAATTTTAGTAATTAGAATGAGCTCTATAGGAGATATAATTCTTACCACTCCTGTATTGAAGGCCTTTAAAGAAAAGTATCCTAATAGTGAGATAGAATTTTTAGTTTTGGAGCAGTTTAAAGATGCTATTTCTGGAGTAGGATATGTAGATAGATTAATTACCTTTAATAAAAAGGAGAATGATGGATTAAAAAATATTTTAAAATTTGCTGATAATTTAAAGAAAAATAATTATGATTATATATTTGATTTGCATGGAAAATTTAGATCAAAAATAATAGCTAAAAGATTAGGTGTTAAAACTTATACCTATAAAAAGAGAGCTTGGTGGAAAACTCTCTTAGTAAAGGCTAGATTAATAAAATACAAGGTTGACGATACTATAATAAAAAACTATTTTGGTGCTTTTAAGGATTTTGATTTAGAGTATAAAGGTGAAAACTTAGATTTTTCTTTTAAAGAGGATAAAGAATTAAAAGGCTTAGAAAATCTACCAGTTATGGCTCCAAGAGCTTCTAAAAATACAAAGGAGTGGACAGCAGAAGGGTTTGGAAGATTAGCTAAGTTGATAAAAGAAAGATATGGAGTAAAAACTATTCTCATAGGTGGAAAAGCAGATTTAGAAAGATGTGAAGAGATAAATAGAATAAGTGGAGATAGCTGTATAATATTAGCTGGGAAACTATCTTTAAAGGAGAGTGGAGCCTTATTATCAAAAGCTAAATTTTTGGTAACTAATGATTCAGGGCCTTTTCATATAGCTAGAGGAGTAGGATGTAAAACCTTTGTAATATTTGGACCTACAAGTCCAGGAATGTTTGATTTTGGAGAAAATGATACTTTAATCTATGCTGGAGTAGAGTGTTCACCATGTAGTTTACATGGGGATAAAGTGTGTCCTAAAAAACATTTCAAGTGTATGAGAAGTATAAAAGCGGAAAATATTTTGGAGATTATAGATAAAAAGATAAATTGGGAGGAGTAATATGGCAAAAGCTAAAGAAAATGAAATTAATGAAAAAGAAAAAGCCTTAGAATTAGCAATGAAACAGATAAAGAAGGATTTTGGAGAGGGTTCTATAATGAAGTTGGGATCTAACCAAAGTATGACAGTAGAAACAATATCTACTGGAAGTATAAATCTTGACTTAGCTTTAGGACAGGGAGGAGTTCCTAGAGGAAGAATAGTAGAGATATATGGAGCAGAGAGTTCAGGAAAGACAACAATAGCACTTCATGTAGCAGCAGAAGCTCAAAAAATGGGTGGAATAGTAGCTTTTATAGATGCTGAACATGCCTTAGATCCAGTGTATGCAAAGGCTCTTGGAGTAGATGTAGATGAACTTTTAATATCTCAACCAGATTATGGAGAGCAAGCTTTAGAGATAGCTGATATGTTAGTTCGTTCAGGTGCTGTTGATTTAGTAGTAGTAGACTCAGTAGCAGCTCTTGTTCCAAAGGCAGAGATAGATGGAGAGATGTCAGATCAACAGATGGGGCTACAAGCTAGACTTATGTCAAAGGCTTTAAGAAAGCTTACTGCAACTTTAAATAAATCAAAAACAACTATGATATTTATAAACCAGATAAGAGATAAGATTGGTGGTTTTGGTTTTGGTCCTCAAACAACAACAACTGGAGGAAAAGCACTTAAATTCTATGCTTCTGTAAGAATGGAAGTAAAGAGAGTGGGAAGTGTTAAACAAGGGGATGAAGCTATAGGAAACGAAACTGTTGTAAAAATAACTAAAAATAAGATAGCTCCACCTTTTAAAGAAGCTGCTTTCCAAATTATGTATGGAAAGGGAATCTCAAGAGTAGGAGAGATTTTAGATATGGCTTTAGAGTATGATATAGTTGCAAAATCTGGAGCATGGTTTAGTTTTGGAGATATTAGACTTGGACAGGGAAAAGAGAATGTAAAAGCAAGACTTGAAAGTGAACCAGAATTATTAGCAGCTATTGAAGCGGAAGTTATGAAGGTTATGAAGCCACATTCAGCTAAAGAGGAGAATGAAGAAGAGGAAGTAAAAGCTCAAGAGGGAGCATTGAATTTTGATGAAATTTAATCTCAAGGGAAATAAACTATACTTTGATGAGTTTTTTTTCATAGACTTGAATAAACAGACTTTACAGGAGTTTGATTTAAAAAATAGAGAGGAGATAAGCTTAGAAGAGTATAGGGAACTTATAAGAAGAAGAGCAGAAAGTATGGGGTATTTTCTGTTGAGTAAGAGAGATTACTCTAAAAAAGAGCTCTATATAAAACTTCTCTCTAAATATAGAGAGAAGGATATTCTTCTTTCAGTTATAAATAAATTTAGTGAACTAGGTTATTTAAATGACTATGATTATGCTCAGGGATATGTTAGAACCCATAATTATAGTAGAAAAAAATTAGAGTATATGCTTCTTCAAAAGGGAATAGATTCAAGTATAATTAGAGAGGTCTTGAGAGAAGTTAGTGATCATGAAATAGAAGAGATAAAAAAGCAGTGGATAAGATTGGGAAATAGAGAAAGAGAGAAGAAAATAGCTTCACTTATGAGAAAGGGTTTTGGATACAGAGATATTCAAAAAGCAGTAGAGGAACTAGAGGAAGATTACTAGGAGGAAAACATGTTGGGAATGATATTTGCAGCAGGGACAGGATTATTATTGTTCATATACATAACGATAGTATACCTTCCCATAATAGCAATGAAAGATGAAAAAACAGGAGTAAGATTAGCTAGGAAAAAATTGAGATGGTTATCTAAGCTTGTTTTAAGAAGCTTAAATGTGAAACTGAGAGTGATATATAAAAATAGGAAGAGTATAAATGCTCTTGAAAGAGAAGAGGGGATAATTTTTGTATGTAACCATCAAAGTAATTTAGATATACCAGCTATTGTAAGTGCTTTGCATATAGATGTGGGATTTGTAGCTAAAAAAGAGATGAAATCTTGGCCTTTTTTTAATATTTGGATGAAGAGAAGTAAGTGTGTATTTTTAAATAGAGAAAATCCAAGAGAGGGAATTAAAGACATAAAGGAAGCTGTTAAAGTTGTGAAAGCTGGATACCCTATAGTTATATTTCCAGAGGGAGAGAGAACTTTAGATGGAGAGATATTGAGATTTAAAAAAGGGAGCTTTAAATTAGCAACTGAAACTAATGGAATAATTGTACCTTTAACTTTAAAAGGAACCTTTGATATTCAAAGGAGAGGAGAATGGAGGATGAAAAGGGGACAATTAGTAACTTTAGTTATCGATGAGCCAATTTATGTGAACACTCTTCCAAAGGATGAGTTGAAGGACTTAAGTAGCAAAATTAGAGAGATTATAGAGGATAATTATAAAAAGATAAAATAAATTGTTGATAAAATGTGAAAAAGATGATACAATATAATCGTTATATGACTGACGGAATAAGTGGATAACCACGTGGAGTATAACATAGATATTTAGCCGACCGTCTGGGCAACGCTGGCCTAGATTGTCGGATTTTTTTATTTATAATAAAAAATATTTTTAATCACAAAATAATTTATTGACTTTTTGACTAAAGAATGATATTATAAAGTATATTTAAACAATATAAGATATACATTAACAAATTAATAGGTTGGTAATAAAATTTTAATATATTAATTAATAATTAAGGAGGACACATGGAGTTTTGGAACGGTTTTAAAGGACAGCTTTGGCAGAAAGAGATCAATGTAAGAGATTTCATACAAGAGAACTATACACCTTATGAAGGGGATGAATCTTTCTTAGCTGATTCTACTGAAAAAACTAGAAAAGTTTGGAACAAATTAACAGAGATGTTCAAAGTAGAAAGAGAGAAAGGGATATATGATACAGAGACTAAATATCCACAAGGAATAACTACTTATGGGCCAGGATATATTGATAAGGATTCAGAGGTAATCGTAGGACTTCAAACAGATGCTCCATTAAAAAGAGGAATCTTCCCTAAGGGAGGGTTAAGAATGGTAAAGAACTCTCTAGAAGCTTATGGATATCAAATTGATCCAATGACTGAGGAGATCTTTACAAAATATAGAAAAACTCACAACGAGGGAGTATTCTCTGCTTATACTGATGATATTAGAGCAGCAAGAAAAAGTGGAATTATAACAGGGCTTCCAGATGCATACGGAAGAGGAAGAATAATAGGAGACTATAGAAGAGTTGCTCTTTATGGAGTAAACAGATTGATAGAAGATAAAAAAGCTCAATTAAAACAATTAGAAGCTGCTGACTTCAATGAAGATATAATCAGAAGAAGAGAGGAAGTATCTGAGCAAATCAATGCATTAAAAGATTTCATAAAAATGTGTGCTTCTTATGGTTTCGATGTAACTAGACCAGCTCAAAATGCAAAAGAAGCAGTTCAATTCCTATATTTTGCTTACCTTGCAGCTACTAAAGACCAAGATGGTGCAGCAATGTCATTAGGAAGAACATCAACTTTCTTAGATATATATATCGAAAGAGACTTACAAGCAGGATTAATAACTGAAGAGGAAGCTCAAGAGTTAATTGACCAATTCATTATAAAATTAAGAATTATAAGATTCTTAAGAACTCCTGAATATAATGAGTTATTCTCTGGAGATCCAACTTGGGTAACTGAGTCAATTGGAGGACAAGGTGTAGATGGAAGAACATTAGTAACTAAAACATCATTCAGATATCTACATACTCTATATAACTTAGGACCAGCTCCAGAACCAAACTTAACAGTATTATGGTCAGTGAACTCTCCAGAGAACTGGAAAAAATACTGTTCTAAAGTATCAATAGATACATCATCAATCCAATATGAGAATGACGACTTAATGAGACCAGAATTAGGAGATGACTATGGAATAGCTTGTTGTGTATCTCCTATGAAAATAGGTAAAGGAATGGAGTTCTTCGGAGCTAGAGCAAACCTTGCTAAAGCATTACTATATGCTATTAACGGTGGAAGAGATGAGAAGAGTGGAGCACAAGTAGCACCTAAGTTTGCACCAGTTCAAGGAGATTACTTAGACTTCAATGATGTAATGGAAAAATTTGACCAAATGATGAAATGGTTAGCAGGAACTTATGTAAATGCATTAAAGGTTATACACTACATGCATGACAAATACTCTTATGAGGCATTTGCTATGGGATTACATGACCTAAATATCGAAAGAACTCAAGCTAGTGGAATAGCAGGGCTTTCAATAGTTGTAGACTCATTAGTGGCTATAAGAGATGCTAAAGTAAAAGTAATAAGAAATGAAGAGGGAATAGTAGTAGACTTTGAAAGAGAAGGAGAGTATGTTCCATTTGGAAATAATGAAGATTCAACTGATGAGTTAGCAGTTCAATTAGTAGAGAAGTTTATGAATTACTTAAGATCTCACGGAACATACAGAAATTCAAAAGCTACTCAATCAATCTTAACTATAACATCTAATGTTGTTTATGGTAAGAAAACAGGAAATACTCCTGATGGAAGAAGAGCAGGAACTCCATTTGCACCAGGAGCTAATCCAATGAACGGAAGAGATACAAGAGGAGCTATAGCTTCATTAGCATCAGTAGCTAAGTTACCATTCCACCACTCAGAAGATGGAATCTCTTATACATTCGCTATCTCTCCAGCAGCATTAGGAAAAACAAAAGAGGATAGAGTAGAAAACTTAGTAACATTAATGGATGGATACTTCACTCCACAAGGTGGACAACATCTAAATGTTAACGTTTTTGATAGAGAGTTACTAGAGGATGCAATGGAAAATCCAGATAAATACCCTCAATTAACAATAAGAGTTTCTGGATATGCAGTTAACTTTGTAAGATTAACTAGAGAGCAACAATTAGACGTTCTTTCAAGAACTATCAGTGGAAAGATGTAATAAAAAATAAAAGAAGCTGTTGCAATTCTTAAATTGAAATTAAAAAATAAAAATATTTAATAATTATAAAAGGAAAAAAGTTTACTTCCAATCGCTAGTGCTTACGCAATGCTCATTA
>DXSD01000076.1 GCA_019410665.1 Fusobacterium sp. | reverse complement strand
GCATTGCGTAAGCACTAGCGATTGGAAGTAAAAGTTTTCTCCTTTTCTATTTAATTAAGATTAATCTTTTTCATTAGAATATTGAACTTTTTTAGCAGCCATATCTACAGGCTCATGTTGAGTCATAAATTTAATATGATCTACATATATATTTTGGATAGCTTCATTTTGTCCAAGTCCCATTAATATAACTTTTGAAACAGTAAATCCAGCTTTTTGTAATTCTTGATTCCAATCTCCAGCTATATCATTTTGAGCATGATCTCCAGCAACAAACATAAATGGCATAAGGATTACATCTTTTATACCTCTATCTTTTAATTTTTTAACTACATTATCAAAAGTAGGGTATCCTTCAACAGTTCCCACTGCATAATTTTCATAACCTTCAGCAGAGAAAACATAATCCATCATAGCATATGCAGATCCACCAAAGTGATGAGTACCATGTCCTACTAAAACAACACCTTGATTTTCTTTAAGTGGTCCAATTTTATCAGCTATTGCTTTTGCAACTTCTTCATAATCATGTGGATCAGTTAATAGTGGAGCTCCCACTCTTATATCTTTAAATGAATCTTCATAAGAAGCAACTTCGCTTCTTAGATGCTCGCTTTCTACTCCGTTCATTACATTAGTTCCTTGAACTAATACGTGTGTATATCCTTCAGCTTTTAATTGGTCTAAAACTTCTTGAGGGTTTAATTTTACAACACCTCTCTCTTTTAATCTTCTCATAATAATTCTAGAAGTATACGCTTCTTTAACCTCAATACCTTTAAACTCTTTTTTTACTTTGTCATTGATTCTGTCAATAGTTAAGGCTCTAGTATCATCAAAAGTTGTTCCAAAATGTACCATTAAAATAGCAGCCTTATCATCTTTTTTCATCCCTTTAAAAAAATCTTTGTGCACAACTCCTCCTTCTGAATGTGCTAATGCTACTGCACCATTCATTAGTAACATTGAGCTTAGTAATAGTTTTGTAATTGTTCTCATAAAAATTCCTCCTAATTATAATTTAGGGGCATAAAAAAATCCCCATTCTAGGGGACAAGTTAAGACTCATAAAGAGTAAATATCCTCGTCCTCGTTAGATATTAATCTGAATTAAGGCTGGTCTCCTGACTTAGCTTCAACTTACTTGGCAACCTTCCCGATAGCTCAGTGGTATAACTGCCTTTCATCAGCAACACAGTGGCGGGCCCGTGGAGGAATAAACCTCACTTCCCAATTAATCTCAAAAGAGAACCTTAAAACAATATTATGTTCTGATATAAATATACTATGTTTATTTTAAAAAGTCAATAGAGAAAGATAGAAAAATTATAATTATATAAAAAGAATATTTTATTTTAATTTTTTATTTAAAAAAGCAATATTAAATTTCATTGACAAAGAGAAAATTAAATAATAGAATTGAATTACTATATAAAGATAGGAGATTACACTATGAATAGATTAAAATGTTTTTTAATATTTATTTTTACAGGGATTTTACTTTTTGGTAATGATAGTTTTTTTATCAAACAAGGAAATGAAGAGTTGAAGTTAGATTATTATCCTAAAAATATAATTACTGATTCAGCTATACTTGCAAGATTTTTTGATGCATTAGAAATTGATTTAGCAGGAGTTCCTAACTCTTCTACCAAAATACCTGATAGATACAAGAATAGTGAAAGGATTGGAAAAGCTGGTATGCCAGATTTAGAAAAGGTAAAAGCTCTTAAAACAGATTTAGTTGTAGCTACTGTTTTTTCTAAGCCTACTATTAAGCCTAAATATGATATGTTAAATATTCCAAGTTTTTATATGGAAGTGGAAACTTATGAAGATTCTAAAGAGGTTGTAAGTATTTTAGGAAAAGCTTTTAATAGAGAGGATAAAGCAGATGAAATTTTAAAGGATTGGGAAGAGAGAGAAAAAAAATTAGTTGCAAAGGCTAATGAGCAACCTAAGAAAAAACTAGCTATTATCTATGGAAATGGAGAGAGTTTTTTTATGACTGGAAAACAGCATTTTCTAGAAGAATTGGTTGAAAAGATAAATTGTGAAAATGTTGTTACCTCTCTTGATAAAAAAGCTTTAGATAAAAAATCTGTTCCTTTTAGTTTGGAGCAATTGGTTTTATTAAATCCAGATATTATTTTGATTATGCCAAATAGTAAAACTAGAAATGGAGAGCTTTTTAAAGAAAGTTTTAAAAATAATTCCATTTGGCAACTAACAAAAGCTTATAAAAATAATAAAATCCATATAATTGATCCTACCCTATTTAGAATGAGTGCTGGTGTTAACTCAATTGATGCTTTAGAGGAGTTATACAAATATGTCTATGAAAAGTAAAAAAATTTTTATGATTGTTTTTTCTGCAACAATTTTGATTTTTATATCATTGTTTTCTGTAAGATTTGGAAGTGTAAATTTTCCTTTTGAAGATATAGTTAGAGCTTTGTTTGTTAAAAATTATGAAAAGGATATTTTAAAATCAATACTTTGGGATATTCGTATTCCTAGAATTTTAATTGCTCTTATGGTAGGATGTAACTTATCACTAGCTGGAGTTTTGCTCCAAGCAGTTATGAAAAATCCCTTAGCTGATCCAGGTCTAACAGGGGTATCTGCAGGAGCAAGTGTATCAGCTTTAATAGTTATGATACTCTTTCCAAATGCTATGCTGTTTATGAATTTAACAGCTTTTATTGGAGGAGCTATTGCCTGTGCATTAGTTTTTCTCTTGGCATGGAAAAAAGGATTGAAACCTCTTAGAGTTATATTAGCAGGGGTAGCTGTAAACTCTATTCTTGGTAGTATAACAGGACTTATGTTCATTCTTTTTAGTGATGAGATACAAGGAGTTCTTTCATGGCTAAATGGAAGTCTCAATGGAAAGAACTGGAATCATGTATATGGAATACTTCCATATACTATAGTTGGAATAATTGGAGCTATGACTTTAATTAGAGATGCCAATATATTACAGTTAGGGGATAATTTTGCCATAAATTTAGGACTTAATATTCCTAAAAAAAGACTGAAACTGTCGTTATTTGCATGTTTTTTAACTGGAATCTCAGTTGCAAATGTAGGTCTTATTGGATTTGTTGGTCTTATTGTTCCACACATGGCGAGAATGGTAATTGGATCAGATCACACATATTTGATTCCTTTCTCTTCTATTCTAGGAGCTATTGTATTAGTTTTAGCTGATACAATTTCAAGAACTCTCTTTGCACCAATTGAAATTCCAGCAGGAATAGTTATGGCAGTAATAGGAGTTCCATTCTTCTTATACTTACTTAGAAAGACAGGAGATTAATATGAGTGTAATAAATGGAAAAGATATAGAGATTGCTTATGAAAAAAATTTAGTTATAAAGGGGATTGATATAGAGATAAAAAAAGGGGAGGTACTTACAATTCTAGGAACTAATGGTTGTGGAAAATCTACTCTTTTAAAAGCTATATCAAGAGTTATTCCTTATAAAAATGGATCCATCTCCCTTGAAAATGAGATAATTCACAGCATTCAAAGTAAGGAGTTTGCTAAAAAACTTGCCTTTGTTTCTCAAAATAATGAGATACCTGAAGATATAACTGTTGTAGATTTTATAAAATATGGAAGAACTCCACATAAAAAATGGTATGAGCTTATGAATGAGGAAGATGAAAAAATTGTAAATTGGGCAATGGAAATATGTAAAATCAGTAAATTTAAAGATAGAAAAGTTATGAGTCTTTCAGGAGGAGAGAGACAGAAAGTCTGGATAGCTATGGTTTTAGCTCAGAAAACACCAATTCTTTTACTTGATGAGCCCACTACATATTTAGATATTTGTCATCAATTTGAAATAATGGAATTAGTTAAGGAGTTAAATAGAAAGCTTGGAATTACAATAATTATGGTTTTACATGATTTAAATCAAGCTTCTCAATATAGTGATAGAGTTTTAGTTTTAAAAGATGGAAAAAAATATGCAGAGGGAAAGACTAGAGATATTTTAACTACTCAACTAGTAAGGGAAGTGTATAGAGTAGAGAGTGAGATAGAGTTTTTAAATGAGCTTCCATATTTTAAATTAAAGGGAATAGTAAAGTAGTAACTATTCAGGTAGAAATCAACTAAAGAAAACTCAAAGAATTGTGTAAGTTATGAAAAGAAGTTAGATTAACTCAGCGAAATCGAACGCTAAAAAATGCAATAAGTCGAAGACTTAACCCTTCCAATAGTAGCGGAGTTTTAACGACTACTACTATTGAGACACAGAAATTTATTTTCTGTGTTACATTAAGGAAACACTGAAAGCTTTGCTTTCTGTGTCTCAAAATTCTTAGAGAGCTAAAGCTCTTAGAATTTTGGAAGCTCATAGTTAATCAACTTCTTGGAATATGGAACAATTCTTAGTTTTCTTCTTAAAAGATAAAATACCTGAGTAGTTACTTTTACTGTTTAAAATATAATGTAAAAGAGGTTCCTACATCTATTTTACTCTCTACTTCTACATATCCATTGTGTTGCTCAACAATAATTTTAACCATAGATAAACCAAGTCCCATATTTTTACTATTACGTGCTTTATCCACTTGATAAAATCTATCCCAAATTTTAAGAAGATTTTCCTCTTCAATTCCAATTCCACTATCACTTATTTTAACTGCAAAATATTCTCCTTTTTCAAAAGTTTCTATCTCAATAATTCCATTTTCTCTATTATATGTAATAGCATTTTGTAAAATATTTTGAATGGCTCTAATAAAAAGAAGCCTATCAACAGTATAAAAATTTTGAGGGAGATTATTTTTGTAAAATATACTGATATTTTTTTCTTTAGTATTTATAAGATTGTCTTTTTTCAAATTTTCTAAAGTTTCACATACATCTATTTTTTCTAATTTTAAAGTTATTTTCTCTTGATCAGCTCTTGCAAAAAATAGCAGTTGATTAATAAGATCAGACATTTTTTTTGCTTGTCTATTGATAACCTCCATAGACTCTTTAGCCTCTTCTAAATTGGTTCCATGTTGTAAAATATACTCACTTTCTGCTAAGATAACTGTTACAGGAGTACGTAACTCATGTGAAGCATCTGAAGTGAACTGTTTCTCTTTAAGAAAACTATTTTCAAGTTTAGTTAACATATGATCAATGGTACTTCCCAACATGGAAATTTCATCTTTTCCAGGAGGGAGCCCTATTCTAAGAGAGAGTTTATTATTTTCACTTATATTCTGAGCTGTTTCTTGTATTTTTTTTACTGGTAAGAAGGCTCTTTTAGTAATGGTATATCCAATAATACTAGATATAATTACCAATATTGGTAATAGAATAAATGATAAAGTCAATACAAGTTGTGTTAATTGATTAGAGTGTATATCAGAAACAACACCTCTTACCCAAAAATTTTCACCATATTTATTAGTAACTTTTTGATCATAAATATAAAATTCCTCTTTTTCTTTTAATTCTTGAACTTTTCCAGCTTCTAAAGGAGTTTCTGTAGAGAAATTATGTGGAATACTTCCAGTTAAATAATCTCCTTTATTATTATATAGCAAAAGAAAAACCCCATCATCAAAATAATCAAAGTCATCTCCCTCTTCAATATCTTCAACAGCATCTTCCACTACTTCTACTAATTGACTTTTTTGATTAGATAAAATAGTTATATCTGTAAACTCAACTAACATTCCTAAAATCACAGAGATGAGAGTGACCATAAAAAGTGTATACCACAATGTAATCTTTATTTTAATATTTAAATACTTCATAAACTAATCTCCTTTTTCCTTTAAAACATATCCTACCCCTCTAACTGTATGAATAAGTTTTGGAGAAAAATCTTTATCTAATTTTATACGTAAGTAACGAATATAGACATCGACCATATTAGAAGCTCCTTGATAATCATAGTTCCAAATATGCTCTTCAATTTTTTCTCTACTTAAAACAATTCCCTTATTTTGAATCATATATTCAAGAATAGCAAACTCTTTAGCTGATAGATCAATCTCTACCCCTCCTCTTTTGACTATCCTAGTTCCACAATCAACAGTTAAATCAGCTATTTTCAGTTCATTAGTTGTACTTCCATGATTTCTTCTGATCATAGCTCTAACTCTTGCCATTAATTCATCAAAATGAAAAGGTTTTATAATGTAATCATCTGCACCTAAATCAAGCCCTTTAACTCTATCTTCTATACTATCTTTAGCAGTGAGAAAAAGTACAGGGGTAGAATTCCCTTTATCTCTCATCTCTTTAAGAACTTCATACCCATTTTTTTTAGGCATCATTATATCCATAATAATTAAATCATAATTAGTTCCATGAATGTATAAAAGAGCTTCTTCTCCATCAAAGGAGCTATCTACACTATAACCTTCAACTTTTAACTTTTTATAAATTACTCTATTTAAATCTATTTCATCTTCTACAACTAATATTCTCATAATTTCTATAATCCTCCCTTCAACTAGACTGTTCTCTAATTAATAATATTATACTATAAAAAAATTAGAAGAAGATTAAAAAATCCTCTTCTAAATAATTTTTTAGAGATATTTATAATGTTTTCTCCATTTTCTTTCAAAAACAATAAATATGATAATAGCTTCAAGAGTCCATTGGAGGGCGGTTATTTTCCAAAAAGTAGTAACTGGGTGTCTATGTAAATATAAAAAGTAATAGATCAAAGGTAATCTAATCACCCAATTTGTAAAAATAACTACTTTAAAAGGAGTTTTTGTATCTCCCATACCTTTCATTGCTCCTTCTAATACCATAGCTATAGCCATAGGAATCTGTTCAATAGCAGCTAGAGTAAGACACATAGCTCCTAACAATATAACCTCTTTTTCACTCTCTTTGATAAATAGAGAGATTAACTCATTTGGAAAAAGATAGAAAATGAGAGCAGTTATTCCCATAGTTATAACTGAAAGAGTAACAGTGTAGTAAATGTATTTTTTAGTTTTTTCAAAATTTCTCTCTCCAACAGAGTGTCCAGCTAATGTAGTTAAGGCTACAGCAAATCCCCAACCTGGCATAAAACTAATACTCTCAATAGTTATAGTTATTTGATTAGCAGCAAAGGCAAGACTTCCCAATCCCATTATAATAGATACATTAATAAGCCTATTTATACTAAAGGCTCCCTCTTGACAAGCAGAGGGAACTGCAAGAAAAACTAACTCCTTTAAATTTTCCTTTGTAATTTTTTTACCTAAGTGTATAGCAAAAGGTAGCTTTTTTAGTTGAGTAAGAGAAAATAAAAAAGCACAAATAATTCCTGTAACAGTGGCAATAGCAGCACCAGTAACTCCCAATTCAGGAGCTCCAAATTTTCCAAAAATCAAAATATAATCTAGGGAAATATTAACAATATTCATAATGGCAGCTCCATATAGAGGGGTTTTAGTATTTTTACAACCTCTATATATTCCATTAAAAATATTGGTAAGCATATTAAAAATTATTCCAATGGAACAGACTCTCAGATATTTTTTTCCCAAGATAATAACATCCCCACTAGCTCCTGCTATTCTCAAAATCTCTTCAGCAAAAATAAAGTAAATTAAGCTTAAAATTATTCCTAAAAATATTCCAAGTTTAACAGCTATATTAGCAATTTCATCAGCTTTATTTTTGTTTTTTGCTCCTAAGGAACGAGATACTATAGAGGTAACAGAGATAGATATTCCCATAGCTATTAGAATATTAAAAAATGTATATATGATTTCAGAGCTTAATCCCACAGCAGAAACTCCAAGTTGCCCACTATGTTGCCCAACCATAATAGTGTCAAATATCCATATCATCATATATAAAATCATCTCTCCAACAGCTGGAAGAGCTAATTTTAAAATTTCCCCGATTATTTTAAACATAATTACTCCTCAATTAGATATTTTTTACATTTATTATAAACTTCATTATTTACAATAGCAGATATCTTTAATCCTTCACCTTCATACTCTTCACTTTGAATAATAGAATTTCTATGGAGATAAGCTCCCATTGATGTGTCACTATAAGGAATTAGGTAAGTACAAACCCTTGTTGTTTGAGGAAGGGCTTCCACCATCATCTCTAAAAATCCATCTATATTCATTTGAGATTTTGCACTTATTTCAATAGTTTTATATGTAGGGAATTTTTCTTTTATTTTATTTAACTGCTCCTCAGTAGCTTTATCACATTTATTAAGAGCTAGGAACATAGGTTTTTCCATAGCATCTAATTCAGATAAAACTTTTTCAACAGCTATTATCTGCTCAATAGCTGTATCACTAGAGGCATCTACTACATGGATTATCAAGTCAGAGAAACTTACCTCTTCCAATGTTGACTTAAAAGCTTCTACTAAGTCATGAGGGAGTTTTCTTACAAAACCAACAGTATCAGTTAAGGAAGCAACTCTTTTGTCTGGTAATACTATGGCTCTAGTAGTTATATCTAAAGTTGCAAATAACATATTTTCGGTAAAAACTGCCTCTTTTTTAGAGGTATTATCAGCTGGGAACATATCTACTAATAGATTTCTAAGGGTAGACTTTCCAACATTTGTATATCCTACTAATGAAATCTTAGGAATACCAGACTCTTCTCTTTTCTCCCTTTGAGTTACTCTTGTTTTTCTAATTTTTTCTAACTCTTGTTTTAAATCATAGATAGTTTCTCTAATTCTTCTTTTATCAATTTCTAATTTTTTTTCTCCAGGACCTTTTGTTCCTACTCCTCCCCCTGTTCTTGACATTGTACTACCAAGCCCAAGAAGTCTAGTACTTCTATATTTTAATTGAGCCAATTCAACTTGAATTTTTGCCTCTCTTGTTCTAGCTCTCCTTGCAAATATTTCTAAAATAAGAGTAGTTCTATCAATAACTTTACAGCTTGTTATTAATTCAAGATTTTTAACTTGCATTCCAGTTAATTCTTCATCAAAAATTATAAGGTTTGCCCTTTTAATTTGTTTATATACAGCTAATTCTTGAGCTTTACCAGTTCCTATAAAAAAACATGAATCAATTTTATTTTTTCTTTGCATAAAAGTTCCTACAACTTGGACATTACAAGCTCTTGCTAACTCAGCTAACTCATCAAGACTCTCTTGAGTATCTATACCTACAAGGATAGCATACTCTGTATCATCTTCTACAATATTTCTTTTTCTAAGTTGAGACTCTATCTCATCAAATTTATCAATCATAGGGTAGTTAGTAGCTTCCTCTATAGATAGAGGACCTATTACTTCATGAGTTAATTGATCATTTTCTATATTACAAAATCCTAGTGATACTCCAGTTATTTTATCTTCAGTTATTCCAATAGCAGCTATACAATCTAATTTTAATTTTATTAAAGCTGAAATATCTATATTAGATAGATTTGAGCTTCCACTTGGATGTGTATGTATTACTCTTATTCCAGATAATCTTTTTTCCTGTATATCCATAATAGGAAGTTGAACACTACTACTATCTCCAATTGAAATTTCAGTAACATTTCCTCTTCTATCAATAGCAATATTTATCTCTCTATTAATTTTATTACTTATTTGAGCAATTAACATTAACATCTCTGGCTCTATTAATTTATTTTTTTCTACTGTTATCTCATATAAAGAATCTAACTCTTTCAAAATAAACTCTTTTATACCTTCTGTATTTCCTCTTATCATCTTATCAACTCCATTAAAAATTTACACTATATTATATCATAA
>DXSD01000075.1 GCA_019410665.1 Fusobacterium sp. | reverse complement strand
CTTTTTTATTAAGATACATTATTAAATTGAATCTACTCAAATTATTTATTTGATTTTATAAATCTGTATATCTCTTCCTGTTCTTTTACCATTTGAAGTTTATTTCTTGCTATTTTTTCCCTTTGAAAATCATCTTCTAAAGTATCTATACTCTTATTATAATCCTCTATCTCTTTTTTGACTAGCTCTATTTTTTTCTCTATCTCTTTCTGTTCCTTTTTTAACTTCTCTATTTTTACATAACTTCTAGAGATATAGGGAACGAAATAGTATAAATTTAAAAGTACTATAGCATATAGAATTATTCGTCCTATTCTACCTCCATTCATGGTTTATTCCTCATCTTTTTTCTCTTTTAAAGTCTCTTTTTTTAAACCTTGTAGTTTTTTACTTATCATTCTTTTAGCAATTGGAGAGATTCTATCTACAAAAAGAACTGCATTTAAGTGATCGTACTCATGTTGCATAACAATAGCTAAAAATCCTTCAACCTCTTCTACTACCTCTTCCCCTTTTTCATTCATATACTCAACTCTTATCTTTTCTGGTCTTTCTACTTTTTTATATATTCCAGGAACACTTAGGCACCCCTCTTCACAATCTATAAGTTTATCTGTTAATGGAGTTATTACTGGATTTATAACTTTTCTTACTACTCCATCTCCTTGATCACAAACAAATATCCTTTTACTTATTCCAACTTGAGGAGCAGCAAGCCCTACCCCTTTAGTCTCGTACATAGTTTCAACCATATTATCTAATATTTCTAATATCTCATCATCTACTACCTCTACCTTTTGGGCTACCTCTCTAAGTATTGGATCACCATATTTTCTTATTTCATAAATCATCTATTTACTTCACCTCTATATAAATTTAAATTATTATCTATCATATTAAGTTTATTGGATCTACATCTACAACTATTCTAATTTTATCATTTTTTTCATATTTTGTAAGCTTTAATTTTAGATTTTTTTTAAATCTACTTATCTCTCTCATATTCCCTTTGATAAAAATATTGTGTCTGTATCTATCCTTTACTTTATACACCATACTTCTCATAGGTCCATAAACTTCAACTTCATCACTTTTTATCTCTTTACAAAAATCCTTTACAAACTTTTCCACATACTCTTCATACTTAGAAGAGATTCCAATATTTATTGTTTTAGAAAAGGGTGGATAGTTTAGTAACTCTCTATTTTCTATCTCCTCTTTATAAAAACTCTCATAGTCACTATTTTTTACCTTTTTAAAAACTGAGTGCTCCTCTTGATAGGTTTGTACTATTACTTTTCCCTTTTTATCTCCTCTTCCTGCTCTTCCAGCAACTTGAGTTACCAGCTGAAAAGTTTTCTCCCCAGCTCTAAAATCTGGAAAATTTAGTATTGTATCTGCATTTATCACTCCTACCAAGGTTACATTAGGAAAGTGAAGTCCTTTAGAGATAAGTTGAGTTCCTATCATGATTTTATACTTTTGATTTAAAAAGTCATAGTACATTCTTTCAAAAAACTCTCTATCCTTTGAAATCTCAGAATCTACCCTAATAACTCCCACATCAAAATATTTTTTTATCTCCTCTTCTACTCTCTCTACTCCCTTTCCACTATGGATTAAATTTGTACTTCCGCATTTACTACAACTTCCTGTATATCTCTTTATCTTACCACAGTAGTTACATTTCAGCACCCCTTGACTAGCATAGTAACTATATTTTATTGAACAGTGGGAGCACTCCTCTACATATCCACAATCTTTACATTGAATATATGTTGAATACCCTTTTCTATTCAATAGTAAAAGTACCTGTTCCCCTCTAAGAAGAGTTTTTCTTATCTCCTCTAAAAGAACTTTACTAAAATATAAACTCTCTTCATTTTTCATATCTACAATTTTTATTTCTGGAAGGGCAGCTTCATTGTATCTATTTTTTAGTTCTATAAGCTGGAACACTCCCTTTTTAGCAAAATAATAGCTCTCTACTGAAGGAGTAGCAGAACCTAAAACCAATTTAGCTCCTTCTAATTCAGCTCTTTTTATAGCTACCTGTTTTGCATTATATCTAGGATTATTATCCTGTTTATATGTAGTTTCATGCTCTTCATCTAAAAATATAAATCCTAAATTTTCTACTGGAGCAAAGATAGCTGATCTAACACCTAATACTATTTTTTTCTTTCCTGAATAGATATTATACCACTCTTTAGCTCTTTCACTGAGGGTTAATTTACTATGAAGAATTGCTATATTATCTCTAAACTCTCCTTTAAATCTCTCTATCATTTGAGGAGTGAGGGAGATCTCTGGAACTAAAAATATACTTCCTTTCCCCTCTTTAAAAGCAGCTTTTATGACACTTATATATACCTCTGTCTTTCCTGAACCTGTAACTCCCTTTAAAAGGTAGTAACTGTTATTACTTGATAGGATTCTCTCTCTAGCTTCACTTTGCTCCTCATTTAATATCTTGTCTTCAGCTTTTATCTCATCATTTAAGGTTATATCTTTTTTTACATCTTCCTCTTTTAAAAATTTTTCTAACCTCAAATCACCAGCTTTTACAAGTTTTTCTAAACTTTTCTTAGAAAACCTTTCTTCTAATCTATTTTCTCTAACTCTCTCTCTTATTTTAAAAAACTCCTGCATATCTAAATCTAACTTTTCAAATTTAGAGTAATCTGGATATATGGTATTTTTTCCCTCTTTTAAAAGTATTCCCTCTTTTAAAAGGGTATTCACTCTTTCTAAAGTAAATTTTTTAGTCAATGTAGGCTTTCCTATGCTGATCTCTTTAAAAAAATAATCTCTTATCTCTTCATCAATAATCTCATTTTTTAAAAACTCTTCTATATCTCTAGGAAAATAAAACTTCTCATATTTTATACTTAAACCAGAGGGAATAGCTGAAGTTAAAACCTGCTCATAGGTACTCATATAATAACTTTTTATCCAAAGTAAAAGTTTTATATAACTCTCTTTAAGTTTTAAAGAGTTCTCCATCTTTCTTATTATTGGTAAAACTTCAAAATCCTTTTCCTCGTCACTATCTCTTGCTATTATAAGACCTGTTCTCTCTTTTTTTCTAAAGGATACAATAACCCTTTCTCCTATCTCATATCTATCCTCTTCATCTAAATATGTGTATAGTTCTCTTGTGTTATCTACATATATCTTATAATATCTCATATTATCTCCCTAATCTAAGATTATTCTTATCTCTCTAACTTTTTCTAAGGATTCTCCAGCTTTTGGATACTGCTCTTTTACTAAACCTACCCCTTTTATTTTTACCTCTATATCACTTTTGCTAAATATCTCTATTACATCTTTAGGGGGCATCCCTTTCAGATCTGGCATTGTAACATCTAAAGCAATATCTCTAGATATCTTTTCAAATTTATCAACCTTTGATAACTTTGAAATATTTTCAGAGAGTATATTCTTAGTTTTACTTATTCTTCTTACAATATTTCCAAATACTGGTGCAGCAGTTGCACCTCCAAATTTTTCAAAAATTGTCTCTCCCTTTGGTTTTAAAAACATCACCAATATAGTGTATTTAGGCTTATCCACAGGAAAAAATCCTATAAAAGATGAAAGATAATTCTCTTTTAAATATCCACCTTTAGTACTTAACTGAGCTGTTCCTGTTTTTCCTCCTACTCTATATCCTTCTACTGCTCCTCTTTTAGCAGTTCCATCAGAAACTACCTCCTCTAACATCTCTCTCATATCATCTGACAACTCTTTAGAGATAGTTGTCCCTCTTACACTTGGTAGATTTCTTCTAATAACTACCCCCTTATCATCAGTTATCTTATCTACTAAATAGGGTTTATATAAAATTCCACCATTTATCAACGATGAAAAAGCAGTTATCATCTGAATAGGAGTTACTACTATTCCTTGACCGAAGGACATTGTACTCTTTTTCAATCCGTCCCATCTTTTATATGGAGTAGTATATGGTTTTAACTCTCCAGGAAAATCTACCCCAGTCCTATCATATAGTCCAAACTTTTTAAGATACTCTTCAAACTCCTGATTAGTAAACTTATCTCCAATCATAACCATACCTACGTTACTTGATTTTTTAAGTACCTCTTCTGTAGAAAGTATTCCCTTAGTATTTCTACTAGCTTCCTTTATAGTATGCCTATACTTTCTAATAGTTCCATCTCCTATGTCAAACTTTGTCTGTTTTCTTACTAAATTAGCATCTAAAGCAGCAGCTACAATTATAGGTTTAAATATGGAACCTGGCTCCATCTGATTTTGAAATATTGGATTTCTTAGGGCTCTATTTTTAAAAATTGTGTAATAGGAAGTTGCCAATATCTTTCCATTGTTTGGATCTATAATCACACCATAAGCCTCTTCTGATCCAGAGGAGGTAAACTTTTTTTCAACCTCTTCATTTAGAATAAATTGTAACTCATTATCTATAGTAGTGTGAATATTTTTCCCATTAAGATTTGTTGTTATACTATCCTGAGCAAAGGGAAGTTTAATCTTTCTATTTTTTGTATAGATATTTTGTCTTTTTACACTTTTCTCTTTTAAGTACTCTTCATACTCTTTTTCTAAACCATAAACTCCTATTTTTTCAGAGTTAGATTTTTGAGTGTAACCTATAAAGCCTATTAAGTTTTTATATAGATCACTTTTATAGTAAGTTCTCTTTATACTTCTATCAAACTGTATCTCATTTAAGGTTAGTTTATACTCCTTAGCAATTTGAGATATCCTCTCTTTCTCCTTTTCAGTTAAATTTCTAGCTACCACTTTATATCTTCTTCCAGCTCTATTCCCCTCTTCTAAAGCTTTTAAATATCTCTTTTTTTCTCCAGGTTTATCCCTATATATCTCCTCAAGTATCTTCTCTATCCCAGGATATGTGGTCTCTTTGTCATATAAAGAACTTGGGTTTACTCCTAAGGTGTATATATTTTGATTAAAAGCTAGACTTTTTCCACTACTGTCATATATATTTCCCCTATCTCCGTAAAAAATATCATTTCTTCTTATCTGGCTTTTTACCTTTTCATCATAGATATCCTCATTGAAAATCTGAATTTGTACCAATCTTATCACTATTAATAAAGATAAAAACAGTATTATATTTGAAGCTAAAATAGCTCTTTTATTAAAATTACTATTTTTAGTATACTCTTTTTTTTTGGCAAAAATATATAGGAAATAAAAAAATAACAAGAATAAAAAAATCGTTAGTAGATATAATTTATAATAAATGGAAAAACCAAAACCCACTAAGGTGGATAATAAAGCTAGTAATTTAAAGTATCTCACTACAATGCCTCCACAAATTTTTTCACTTATTTTATTATATCAAATTTTTTAAATTCTTGTTATCTTTTTTTTATTCTGCTCTTAATGCATCTACTGGATTTAACTTAGCAGCTTTCTTAGCTGGAGTAACTCCAAAAACTATTCCTATCCCCATAGATACAACAAGAGAGATCACTATTGTCACTATAGAAAAAATTGGAACTATTCCTATAAAATATCCTATAAATATAGCAAACACTATTCCAAAGCTCACTCCTAAAACTCCCCCTATCCCTGTTAAAATTATTGATTCTAACAAAAATTGTGAAAGTATATCTATGTCAGTAGCTCCAATAGCTTTTCTTATTCCTATCTCCTTAGTTCTCTCTACAACACTTACAAGCATAATATTCATTACCCCTATTCCCCCTACAAAAAGAGAGATACCAGCAACAAAAGTTACAAATATATTTAGTGTTGTTAAAATATTATCAAAAGAAGCTGTTCCACTATTTTCTACATTTACATCATAGAGTTCTGCCTCTCCAGTTATTTTGTCTAGCAACTCCTTAGCTTGAGTCATACTAAGAGCCATATCTTCAGGTGTTTTAGATTCTAGTATTATAGTTGTGTATCCTGTTTGTTCACTATCATAGATTTTTTCATAGGTAGGTAGTGGCATCCTTCCAAACCTTGGAACTCTTTTCCCACCCATTACTTTTATCATCTGCTCTAAGGGATTTTGATAAACTCCCACTATTTTATAACTTTGTGGATTGCCATATCTTCCCTTATAAAGTTCTATTCTCTTTCCAAGAGCACTTTTAGCATTTCCAAATATATCCTTAGCAGTTATGTTATCTATTACTATAACCCTCTCTCCACTCTCATATTCAAAGGGAAGTATATTTCTTCCATACAATATTTTTATCTTATCTATATTTTCAAAGTCTGGAGTAGTAGCATTAAATACCATCATCTGTCTTCTACTACTTCCCTCTATTTTCACACCTAAATTTACATTTATTTTAGGGCTAACCCCTTTAAAGAGTCCACTCTCTCTTATTTTATTTACTATATCCTCATTTAATAGATATTTCCATCTAAAATTCTCATCAGTTTTATCTATTGTTATGTTAAATTTTCCATATCCCCCCTCTTTTAAATCTCCAGTGATACTATCTTGTCCACCTTTTCCTATAGATGACATTGTAATTACTGAAGATATACCTATGATTATTCCTAACATAGTTAAAAAGGAACGCATCTTATTTCCCTTTATACTTTGAATAGCACTTTTCAAACTTTCTAAAAAATTCATAGGCTACCACCATCTTTTATTATCTCACCATCTTTAAAAAGAAGTATTCTCTTTACATAGTTAGCTACCTCTGGTTCATGGCTAACTATGATTATTGTCTTTCCTTGAGAGTTTAACTGAGTGAAAAGTTCCATTATCTCCTTTTCAGAAACACTATCTAAGTTTCCAGTTGGCTCATCTGCTAAAATTATAGCAGGATTATTTACAAGGGCTCTAGCTATTGCCACTCTCTGTTTTTGTCCTCCTGATAGCTCATTAGGTCTGTGGTGCAATCTCTCTCCTAATCCTACCTTTTCTAACATCTCTTTTGCCCTTTGCTCCCTCTCTTTTTTATGTACCCCTGCATACACAAGGGGAAGTTCAACATTTTGTAGTGCTGTCAATTTAGGTAAAAGGTTAAAAGCTTGGAAAACAAAGCCTATCTTAGCATTTCTTATTTTAGATATTCCCTTTTCATCTATTTGAGAAATCTCTATTCCATCAAGGTTGTAAACTCCTTCAAACTCTCTATCTAAACATCCTAATATATTCATCATAGTGGATTTTCCACTTCCACTACTTCCCATTATTGCCACATACTCCCCTTTTTCTATATTAAACTCTATATTTTTTAGAGCATGTAGCCTCATATCTCCATTTATATAAAACTTATTTAGCTTTTCCACTTTCAACATTTTTATTACCTCTATTTTTCATCTGTGCTATTATTCTATCTCCATCTTTTAAGCTTTCATCTGGAGTTATTAAAATGTTCTCTCCACCACTTAGTCCACTTTTTATAACTATATTATCTCCCTCTAAGTTCTCTATTCTTACCTCTTTTTTACTAACTATTCCATCTACATCAGCTACTACTACAAAATACTTCCCATCTTCTCCTAATATTGCTGTTTTAGGAACTACTATCTCTTTTTTCTCTTCAGTTAAATATATTGTTGCAACAACTTTAAATCCTGGTACTATATATGGAATTACCTCATCTGGTTTTACCTCTGTTTTTAAGATATTCTCTGATGTTATCTCTGATACTTCAGAAATTTTAGAAATCTTTGTTATCTTTCCTGGAAAAGCTTTTTTCTTCTCAAATACCTCTGGTTTTAAAAGTATCTTTTGTCCTAAATATATATTTTTCACATCATACTCTGGAACTTCTAAAACTATCTTTACATCTGATAGGTCTGCTATCTCCATAAGTGGTGAGTCTGTATCTACTAGATAGTTTTCTTGAGCAGTTAGTGAAGTAATAGTTCCACTTACAGGGCTCTCTATCTTCTCAGCTGTCTTAGCTAAATCCTCCTCATACTCCTCTATATTTATCTCACTTTTTCTTATCTCCTCTTCTAACTCCTTTACACTGTTAGCAGAGCTTCCTCCTATTTTATATAGCTCTTTTTCTACATTGTAATCTCTTTTTAACTTAGAAAGAGCTAATTTCTCCCTCTCTAAATTTCTCATGAGATTATTTCTCTCTGTTTCATCAAAGGTCATTAAAAGTTGTCCCTTTTCTACATAATCTCCCTCTTGCACATAAACCTCATCTACCTTTAACTTTTTATCCACAAAAACCTTTTTAGTATCATTTACATCTACACTTCCGTTTACCTCTATATATCCCTTTTCATTTCCAATATTTACTCTCATAACACTGTATGTACTTAAATTCTCTTTTATTTTTTTACTGTTGTTATATCTTATAAGCTCTATTGCTAAAAATACTAATATTATTACTGCTATTCCTACAATTTTAAAATTAATCTTCTTCATTATTCTCCCCTTATCATCATCTCATAGATATATCCATTTAAACTGTTTTTTGCCTTCTCTTTTGCAACTTCATAGTTGATATATGAGTTAAAATACTCCATAACCTCTACATAGTCCACTTTTCCAAGTGAATATTCCATCTTTTTTATATTGTACTTAGCTAACTCTAGCTCTGAATTATTTTTATTTACCTCATAATCTTTTTTATAGTTTTCATAGTTATTTAAGATTACTAATTTTTCTCCCTCATTCTCTTTCACTTTTTGCTCTATATCTATCTCTTGCTGTAAAAGAGAATCCTTCTGATTTTCTAATTCTATATTGAGATCAAAAAGTTTTTTAGAAAATTTTAAAACCACTCTATTCTCGTCATATTTATTACTATGTTCCACTCCTAATGTAACCTCTGGAACAGTATCATTATAGTTCAGATACTTTATATTCTCTTTAGTTTTCTCTATCTCATAAGCTAAAATCTTTAAGTCCTTCTCTCCATAATTTTCTAAAAAATTTGAAAACTCTTCCTTTGGTGGCTCTATATCCTTCAAAGTAGCATCTCCTATTTCAAAACCAAAATCATAAAAAAACTTTCTTTTTAATTTTTCAAGGTTACTATTTAAAACTTTTATCTCTAACTCCATATTTTTTATACTGTACTCTATACTATCTAAATCTATTTTAGAAATAGCCCCTAAAGAGTAAGCTTTTGATAATTTTTGTTCCTCAACTTTTAACTTCTCTATTCCACTCTTTTTCACTGCTATCTCTAATTCATTGTTTTTATACTCTTTATATAGCTCTAGTAACTTTAACTTCTGCTCTTCCATTCTCTTTTCATAATCTAATCTGTCTATCTCTTTGCTATATTCCAACTGTTTCAATTGGCTTTTGCTATTTGAGTAAAGTAACTCTTTTAAACTTTTTTCAACTCCTAACACAGCTTCATCTTCTGAATTGTAATTTTTTGTCCCTTCAAAATATAGTGGTCCATATTGAACTCTTCCAGTTGTTTCAAAGGCATCTTCTCTATCACTATAATTAGATGAAACCTCAGTATTTATTCCATTAAAATCATCTAATTTGTAGTATTTTTCCTTGTCACTATTTATCTTTTCCTGTATCGTATATATTTCTTTTTCATAAGAACTTTTATTTAAATCTTCTAGCATCATATCTAAACTTAAATCTTTACTATAAGTTAAACTTCCCATTCCAAGAAGCAAAAATAATAATATTCCTCTCTTCATAATATCTTTCCTTTCAAAATCTAGTTCTCTATATTTTATATTATAACATCTTTTATGTCCTCAATATGTCATTTTAGAATTTTCTTAGGTATAAATTATTACAAATTCTTAAATTGAAATCAAAAATAAAAATACTTAACAATATAAAAGGAAAAAAGTTTACTTCCAATCGCTAGTGCTTACGCAATGC
>DXSD01000074.1 GCA_019410665.1 Fusobacterium sp. | reverse complement strand
ATAGTTAATCAACTTCTTGTAGTCTGGAGTAATTCTTAAGTTCTCCTCTTAGTAAGTTAAATTTTTATTAATCATTTAATTTTAATACTGATACGAAAGCTTCTTGAGGAATTTCAACATTTCCTATGCTCTTCATTCTCTTTTTACCCTCTTTTTGCTTTTCAAGTAGCTTTTTCTTTCTAGTGATATCTCCACCATAACATTTAGCTATAACGTTCTTTCTATAAGCTTTAATAGTTTCTCTAGCTATAACTTTAGCTCCTAATGCTGCTTGAATAGGGATTTCAAATTGCTGTCTAGGAATAACTTCTTTTAGTTTTTCACAGATAGCTCTTCCTCTGCTATATGCACCATCTTTATGTGCAATAAATGAGAAAGCATCTACAGGTTTTCCTGAAACAAGGATATCTACTTTAACAAGATCAGATTCTTTATATCCTACTAGTTCATACTCAAAAGAAGCATATCCTTTTGTTCTAGATTTTAATTTATCATAGAAATCTATAACAATTTCTGCAAGAGGTAACTCATAAGTAAGCATTGATCTATTTTCATCAATGAAATCCATTCCTATAAATATTCCTCTCTTCTCCTGACAAAGCTCCATTACATTTCCCACATAATCCTTAGGAACAATAACTTTTCCTCTAATAAAAGGCTCCTCTACAGATAATCTACCTCTTCCACCATCTGGAAACTCACATGGGTTATCTATTACAAGTACCTCTCCCTTATCCATATTTACTTTATACTCAACTGATGGAGTTGTAGAGATAAGGTCAATATTATACTCTCTTCTAAGTCTTTCCACTATGATCTCCATGTGTAATAGACCTAAGAATCCACATCTAAATCCAAATCCTAAGGCTATTGAAGTTTCAGGAACAAATGTAAGTGAAGCATCATTTAATTGTAGTTTTTCCAAAGCTTCTCTTAAATCCTCATAATCATCTGTAAATAATGGATATACCCCAGCAAAAACCATTGATTGAGCTGGTTTAAATCCAGCTAATGGGAAAATACATGGATTATTTGTATGGGTAATAGTATCTCCTACTCTCGTATCATGAATTGTCTTAACTCCAGTAATAATATATCCAACTGATCCAGATGAAAGTTCATCTTGTGCTTTCATTGTAGGAGAGAAAACTCCAACCTCTAATACATCAAAATCTTTCTCAGTAGACCAGATTCTAATTTTATCACCTTTTTTAATACTTCCATCTAAAACTTTTACATAAGTTATAACTCCTCTATAGTCATCAAATTTAGAGTCAAATATTAATGCCTTTAATGGTGCATCTTCTTCATAATTAGGAGCTGGTATTCTTTGAACTATGGCTTCTAATAAGTCCTCTATTCCTATTCCTGTTTTTCCAGAACACATTATAGCATCATCCGCTGGAAGTCCAATAACATCCTCTATTTCTACTTTAACTTTATCAGGATCAGCAGCTGGTAAGTCTATCTTATTTATAACTGGAACTATCTCAAGGTTATTTTCAATTGCTAAATATACATTGGCAAGTGTTTGTGCTTCTACTCCTTGAGCAGCATCTACAACAAGTAGAGCTCCTTCACAAGCTGATAATGATCTTGATACCTCATATATAAAGTCTACGTGTCCTGGAGTATCTATTAAGTTTAATTCATACTCAATTCCATCCTTAGCTTTATAGTATAAAGTTACAGCTTGAGCCTTTATTGTAATTCCTTTCTCTCTCTCTAAATCCATTGAGTCAAGAAGTTGCTCCTTCATATCTCTTTTAGAAACAGCCCCTGTATATTCTAAAAGTCTATCTGCTATCGTTGACTTTCCATGGTCTATATGGGCAATAATAGAGAAATTTCTTTTATTTTTTTGTAACATTATTACCTCCTAACAAATCTATTTATTCACATAATATTATAAAAGATATTACAAAAAAACTCAATATATTTTTTTAAGCCCCTTTTCTTCCTCTATTTTAGATATTTATAACTCAATATTTAGAAAAGTGGAGGTGTGGTATGTTAGAATTTTTAAGAGATATAAATGCAGTATTAACACCAATAACTCTAATTTTGGTAATATTAGTATTGATAAAATTAAACAAAAAAAAATAAGCCCCTTCACATAAAAACGAAGTGGCTTATCAATGTTATCCGTTGTTATTCTGTAACCAAATTATATCATAATTAAGGTCATATGTCAAATGTGGGGTATCGTATGGATATAGGAATACCCAATTTTTCTACTTTACAAAATACATAAAACTCTTTTAAAAGATATTACAAAAAACTCAATATATTTTTTAAAAGCCTTTTATTTTTTTAACATAGACTTCCATGAGGTTTTTGTTACTAAATAATAAAATAAAAATCCAGCTAAATAGTTAGAAACTAAATTCCCCCAAAATACAGAATCTACTCCTAACCATTTTTTAGTTAATATTATAAATATATATCTTATTAACCATATTCTTAAAATTCCCATTAATAATGGCATTTTTGTTCTTCCCAATCCTATATATGCTCCTTGAGAAACCATAAAAATTCCAAAACCAATTATAGAAAATGTATATATTTTTAAAGAGTGATCTGCAAGGCTAACTATTGTTTCATTATCCTGGAATAATCTTACCATGAAATTACTACTTGGTAAGAATAAGATAATAATAATCAACGAAATAATTAAGCTTACTCTACATCCATAAACAAATGTTTTTTTTGCATTTTCTGGTTTTCCAGCTCCAATATTCATACTTACCATAGTGGTAACAGTTGTTCCTATTGAAGATGGAAGGTTAAAACTCATTGCATTTATATTACTAGCTATTGTTTGTGCTGTAAGAACATAAGCTCCATATCTTTCCACTTCCATATTTATTAAGAAAAATCCAAAGTTTATTAATGAATAGGTAATCATAGTGGGTAAAGCCAAAACTATAAGTCTTTTCAATAGAGGAAAATCAAAGGAAAAACCTTTTAACTCTAATCTAGTTACACTCTTTTTTACAAAAAGATCATAGTACATCCAAATAGCTATAATAATATATGAGCAAAGAGATGCCATCACAGCACCAATTACACCCCAATGTAATACAGCCAAAAAGATAGTATTAAAAATAATTTTTAATAGTAGTAAAATTATCATTCTTATTAAAGTTGCTTCTGGTTGCCCAGTTGCATTTTTTATAGCATTAAATATTGCAGCCATAAATAGCAAAGGAATAACTATTGCATAAAAGCTTAAATAAATGAATACATCATAAGCTATTTCAGGTGCTATATTTTTAGTTACAACTGAAGCAAATATTATTGAAGTTGGTGCTACAATTAATCCTACAATAAATGAAAAGACTAATATTTGAGTAGAAACCTTTTTTACTTGTTCAAAATCTCCTGTTCCATTTATCTGTCCAACTATTGCCATAGAAGCTACTCCTAATCCTTGAGAAAGAGCATTTATTATATTTATAATAGGTTGTCCAAATCCAACAGCAGCTGCCACTAAATATCCTGAAGTCCTATTTAAAAATAATCCATCTGAAAGTGGAATAAGAGATTGTACCATTCCCATTAAAAGAGTTGGTAATGAAAGAAACAGAAGTGTATTGAGAATATTTCCATTTAGTATCATCTCACGACGTTTCTCAACATTTGTAGATAAGAACATTATTATCACTCTCCATATAATATTTGTTTTAGTTAATAAAAAATAGGGACTATTACAATTAAAATTGTAATATCCCCACAAACTTAATAGTTAAAAATAGCTTAAGCTATATTTTTTCTGGCTTTACAACAATGATATTTTTCTCATTTATATATGTAACAAATCCTGGTTTACTTCCTTTTGGCTTATTTATATATCTTTTTTGAGTATAATCAATGCTTATCTTGTCACCAACAAATCCCTTACTATAAAATCCAGCTACTATAGCTCCCTTTAATAAAATTTCATCAGTTAAATTATCGCACTTAATAATTACATGGGAACCTGGTATATTTTTAGCATGTAACCAAATATCATTTTTATCAGCTATCTTAAAAGTTAAGTTATCATTTTCAAGATTATTTCTTCCATATAGAATTCTGTAGTTTTCTCCCTCAATAATTCCATATGACATCTCTTTATTTGCTTTTTTATTTTTTTCTTTTTTACTATTAATCTTTAGGTAACCTTGAGCAACTAACTCTTGATGTATAAGTTTAAGATTATCAATATGATTACTTGACTCTATAAAAAGCTTAATACTATTTAGATAATCTAGCTCTTCACTAATCTCTTTTACCCTTCTACTATTAGCCTCAAGTCCTCTTTTAAGTTTATTATATTTTTTGTAAATTCTTTCAAGATTATCTTGTGGACTATACTGAGGTTCTAAAGGTATCTTTATCATAGTATCGTTGTAAAAATCATAGGTTTCTACTGATGTCATTCCTCTTTTTACACTATATATACAAGCTGCTAAAATATCTCCTAGTTGTTTATATTTTTCAAAATCGCTTTTTTCTTCTCTCTCTTTAGCTAATACAGATAAAATCTTTTCATTTTTCTTAACTCTTTTAACTATATTATCCATTAATTGACTTCTTAATGAATCAAAACTGCTAGAGAGATTCTCAGAAGATATATAATAATTTACAAGCTCTTTAAAAGAATTAAACTCTACTATCTCATCATAATTTCCCTTAGGTACTATATTTAAAACTGTTGCTAAAACAACTCTTTTTTTATTTAAAAATACTTTTGGTGATAAACTCCCAGTTAAAATCTCATTAAATTTTTCAAAACTATCTAAATTTTGTAGAAGTAACTTTCCAATACCTTCAATATTTTTTAATAAACCTCCCTCTTTAAGAAGTTCATTAAATTTGCTTTCTTCTAATCCGATAGGAGGGATCTTTTCCTCAATTATAGGTTGTTCATATTGTATTCCTGGAAACATAGCTCTTAATCTATTCTCTTCTAAGGAGAATCTTTTTAATAGATCTATTATCTTATTATCTCCATCGGTGAAAACAAAATTAGAGTATTTACCCATAATTTCAAAATAGATATTGTAATTTTTTACTTCTCCTAACTCATTTATTTTTGAAAATTTAAAGTTAAGAATTCTATCAAAGCCAAGTTGAGTAACATCTGTAAGCATAGCATTAAGTAGATGTTTTTTCATATTTGCTGCTAAACCAGCACTACTTTCTAAAACTCCCTCTTTAGAATTTGTTATATAACAAATAGGAAAAGATGGATTACATGAAAAGACCAACTCTATTTTACCAAAATATATTGATAGAGATGTTTCAGTGTTTTTAGTAATCCTATTTATCTTTCTTCCATAAAGATCTCTTTTTAATTCCTCTTTAATTTTACTTAAAGATACTCCATCAATATAAAACATTTCTATTCTCCTACTTTTTAAAAATTAGTCCGCTTTTATTCCAATTAGATTTTTAGCATCTAGAATATCTAACTCCACTGTATCTCCAGTTGGTGATTTTATGATAAACATATCTTTTACTGAACTTGGAAGTATCTCTACAATACTGAAATTCTCTATTCCATGTCCAGCAAAATATTTTTGTACAATTGGAGTTCCTTTGATTTCAACTATAGAAACTTTCTCTCCCACAGCAAAGTCAACAATAGTAAGTGGTTTAAAGTAATCTGTTTTCTCTTGTAAAGCTTCAAGAATAAGCTCAAAAATCTCAATAAAATGGCTTAAATCTTTATCAGCTATATTTTCTGTAATACTAGACATTATCATCTTATGGTAGTTATTATGGTAAGTTAAAGCTTTACTTCCCTTATCTGTTAAAGAAACATAAACCTTTCTTCTATCTGAGTTAGAACGAACCCTTGCAATAAATCCTTTCTCAGTAAGCTTAGACACAGCAACAGTAGCTGTTCCCATAGTTATTCCTACTCTATCAGATAACTCATTCATAGTTAGAGATTCCTCTCCAATAGCCTCAATTAAATGTAGTTCTGTATGTGTTAAACATTTTATTCCTCTTTTAAGAGCCATATCCTCTGTTTTATAAAATAGCTTATAAAACTCCTCTAATATCTCATTTACTTTATTAATATTTTCAGTCATCACAGTCATTCCCCTAACCTCTCTTTAAACTTTCTATTCTTTCTTTATAATCTCCAGAAAATACATAAGAACCAGCAACAAAAATATTAGCTCCAGCTTCTATACATTTTTTTATAGTAGCATCAGTTATTCCACCATCAACTTGTATATCTACACTACTGCTCATAGCTCTTACATCTTTAATTTTTTGTACTGAACTCTCTATAAATTTTTGACCACCAAATCCTGGATTTACACTCATAATAAGTACCATATCCAAATCATCAATTATATACTTTAATACATCTACTGGAGTAGCTGGATTCAAAGATACTCCTGCTTTTTTTCCTGTTGCTTTAATCTGTTGTATTACTCTGTGCAGATGTATAGTTGATTCTGCATGAACTACAATAATGTCAGCTCCTGCCTTAGCAAAATCCTCTATATATCTCTCTGGTCTATCTATCATTAAATGCACATCAAAAACTAAATCAGTTTTATTTCTAATGGCTTTAATTACAGGAGCACCAAATGTTAGATTAGGAACAAAAATTCCATCCATAACATCTATATGCACATAGTCAGCTCCCGCTTTATCAATCGCTATAACCTCTTCTCCTAATTTACTAAAATCAGCTGACAGTATTGAAGGAGCTATTTTTATATTAGTCATATCTATTCCACCTTTCACATTTTAATTTTTCATAAACTTTTTTATAGAAATCATATCTACTTTTCTCTATTTCGCCACTCTCTACACATTTTTTTATTGCACAAGATGGTTCATTGAGATGTAAGCAATTATTAAATTTACAATCTTCTCTATTTTTAAATTCTGGAAAAAGCTCTATTAGTTTTTGAGCATCCTCTATATCTGGTAACTCCACTGAGGAAAAACCAGGTGTATCTATTATATATCCACCATCAATAAGTTCTAATAGATTTGTATCTTTAGTTGTATGCTTTCCTCTTTTTAGCCTTTTACTAGTTTCACCAGTTTCTAATTTTTTTTCATTCTGAAGTAGATTTATAATACTAGACTTTCCTACTCCACTAGGTCCTCCAAAAGCTGTTATCTTATCTTTAAGAAAAGCTTTTAATTGATCTATTCCAAGATTTTCCTTTTGAGATATTAAAAAATATCTTATATCTAGCTTTTCTAAAAACTCTAATCTTTTCTTTAACTTCTCTATCTCTTCATCAGTTAGTAAATCTATCTTATTGACAATAACGATAGGTTTAATTTTATAAAAAAAGCTCCTTAAAAGTAAAATATTCAATCTTTCATAATCTATCTCTGGATCTTTTCCAGCAAATTGTATAACAAGGTAATCTATATTTGATACAAGTGGTCTCTCTACTAAATTTTTTCTCTCTTCCACATTAATGATATAATTATCTTCAGAAATTTCTACTATATCTCCAACTACACAATTATCTTTACTCTCTTTTCTCTTTAGTATCCCTCTTAGTTTACATTCATACACACTACCATCTTCAGATTTTACATAATAAAATCCTTGTATTTTATTTATCACTCTTCCCTTAATGATTATCCCTCCTGAAATATCTTAATTGCTTATTGTTAAATCTACAGCTGAACCAGCAGGTATTCTCTTTCCTGCTGCTGTACTACTCTTTATTATAACATTTCTTTCAATTCCTGGAACAGAAATAAAATTAACATCCCCTATTATCAATGAGTTTTTAGTAAGCAAGTCTAAAGCCTCGTCAAAAGATCTTCCTATTAGATCTGGCATCTTAATCTCAAACACCTGTTCTGCCCCATTAACTAAAAAAGAGATCTTCTCTCCCCTTGTTAAAAGGGTGTTAGATACAGGATCAGTAGCTATAACCTCGTTATACTCTCCTTGTGTTTTAATTGTTACTATACTATCTACTATAAGTCCCTTCTGCTCTGCTATAACTTTGGCATCAAGATAGTTCATTCCTGTCAGATTAGGAACATCTACAAGGGCAGCTCCTTTACTTACCCAAGCTTTTATAGTTCTACCCTTTTTCACTATTGATCCAGCTTCAGGTTCCTGTAAAAAAATCTCTCCTATAGGTAGCTGAGAAAACTCCTCTCCCATAATCTTTATCTGTAAATTATTTTTTTCTAAAATATTTTTTACCTCATCCACTGTATAATGACTTAAATTGGGGACTTTATAATACTTTTCATTAAAATATAATATTTTAAAAATTTCTAGTGAAAATATTCCAAGTAATACAATACCTAAAAATATTCCTATCCAACTAGAAAGTAATTTTTTATTCATTAACTCCTCCATATTTTTTATTTCTCTATAATATTGATGATATCATAAGATAGATAAAATATCAATAACTACTTGATAATTTCTAGATTAAATGATAAAATATATCGTAATTGATTTTATTAAAATATAACTTCCCAAAGTTATATTTTAAAAGGAGGATATAGAGTGGATTATACTATTAAAACTCTCATAACAAGAGAAGATATTGAGAAGAGAATTAAGGAATTAGCTAAGGAAGTAGAAAAAGATTATCAAGGAAAAGAGCTTTTAGTTGTTGGACTTTTAAAAGGATCTGTTGTATTTATGAGTGACCTTATAAAAGAGATCAATCTTCCTCTTGTAATTGATTTTATGAGTGCCTCTAGTTATGCTGGAACAATGAGCACTGGTGTAATCAAGATTTCAAAGGACACTGATATGGATGTTAGAGGAAAAGATGTGTTAATAGTTGAGGATATAATCGATACAGGATTAACTCTAAGTCATGTTAAAAAATTATTTGAAGAGAGAGGAACAAAATCTCTAAAAATTTGTACTTTATTAGACAAACCAAGTAGAAGAGTAGTAGAGATAAAAGGTGACTATACTGGTTTTGAAATTCCTGATGAGTTTGTTGTAGGATATGGACTAGACTATGATCAACATCATAGAAATCTTCCATATATTGGTATAGTTGTAAAAAAATAATTTGGAGGGAATATGTCCTTTAAACATAAGAAAAAATTTGGGCAAAACTTTTTAACTGATCAACAAGAAGTATTAAACAGAATAATGGAAGTATCAAATGTTCAAAGTGAAGATACTGTTTTAGAGATTGGCCCTGGAGAGGGAGCCTTAACTGCTTTACTTTTGGAAAGTGCTAAAAAAGTTGTTGCTGTTGAAATAGATAGAGATTTAGAGAAAATATTAAGGGGTAAATTTGATAAAAACCCTAAATATACCCTTGTAATGAATGATGTATTAGAAACAAACCTAAAGGATTATATCACTGAAGGAACTAAAGTTGTTGCTAACATTCCTTACTATATAACATCTCCTATTATCAATAAGTTAATTGAAAATAGAGATGTAATTGATGAAATTTATATAATGGTACAAAAAGAAGTTGCTGAGAGAATTTGTGCTAAAAAAGGAAAAGAGAGAAGTGTTCTTACATTAGCTGTAGAGTACTTTGGAGAGGCTGAATATCTTTTTACTATACCTAAGGAGTTTTTTACTCCTGTTCCTAAAGTAGATTCAGCTTTTATGTCAATTAAACTTTATAAAGATAATAGATATGCAAATCAAATTGATGAAGATACTTTCTTTAAGTATGTAAAAGCTGGCTTTTCTAATAAAAGAAAGAATTTACTAAATAACTTTTCAACTTTAGGTTATTCTAAAGATGAGTTAAGAATCATTTTAGATAAAGCTGGAATAAGTGAAAATGAGAGAGCTGAAAATCTTTCTATTGAAGATTTTATAAACTTAATCTCAATATTTG